>CACZJD010000043.1 GCA_902781325.1 uncultured Lachnospiraceae bacterium | reverse complement strand
CCCAGACGATGAATACTTCTTCCTCAAGCTATTCGATGCCAGCCGGAGGGACTATGACCGCAACCCCAAATCCCACAGGTTTTGTGATTGAGCCATAATTATCTCAAAGGCGACAGGAAATGGTATATGAAGGTCGAGGGGCTTTTCCGGGATGCAGTAGAGCGTGAAGTAAAAGATACCGGTGAGGTGCTGGAACAGGATTTCTGTATTCTGCTGACTATCAGAGATCCGGAGGGCAAGGCTCCTGTTTACAATGAGGTCACACAGCAGTTGCAGCAGATGGGATTTGTTTACTCTAATGTGCAGCTTAAGAATGAGGTTAGAGAACATATTCGTGTTGAGGAGGAAGCTGACGGTTGATATCAAACGATAATATTGTATTCACTGAATGCAGACCGAACCCCGATTACGGTCCGGTAAAATATGAATTGAACGAGAACGAGGTTCTGGACTTGTATTACGCAGAACCTCGCCTTGCTGCGCTTATGGAAATGGATATTATCCGTTTGATAGATCGGCATCTTGTTGTAAACCTGAGGGAGTTCATCACACCCAAAACACAGCACTTGACTCAAACTGCAAAACGAAATCTTTCCGCATGCTGCGTTGGGATACAGTACATCGGTGAGTCTAAACGCTCATCTAACAAAAGAATCAATTGTACGTTAGATATTATCCTGAAGGCAGCGGGATTTATGGAAAGCGGATCTCCGGAAACAGGAGAACAAACTGATGCTGAGCAGGGCCGCGAAGCATCAAGAATAGATTCCGAAATTGAACGAATCAATGGTATACTTCTTGATTTGCCAGGGAGCTTTTCAGGGTCACTAAAGAAGCACATGGAAAGAAAGGGATACACAGAGGAATTGTTATCTCAAGAATCCTGGGTCAGTTTAAGTACGATCAAGCAGTATCGGCAGAAGGAAGAAAAAGAGAAAACATTAAAAACCGTAACAGCGCTGTGCATTGGATTGCATCTTCATCCATGGTTCACGGAAGATCTTTTAAGAAAGGCAGGAATTATTCCGAAGGCGACAAAACAAGATGGTGCATATCGTTATTTGTATACTGTCCATTACAAGGATAGCATTGAGGATTGCAATAAATATCTTCGTGCGCGAGGACTCCAGGAGTTTAAACTTCGTGAGAAGTCAGCATAAGAAAATACCAGAAACGCGTTGGCCAAAGGTCAGGGAAATAATCCCTGGCCTATTTTTTTTGCCCAAAGGGACATTTTTATTGTCCCTCAAACAGGCCATATAAATGAGGCTTTAAAGAAGATATGCGATTTGACCGTATCGGAAAAGTCCAGTATTTTAGCGGCTTTTTGGGAATGAAGGGGACATTTTGAATGTCTGTTGATCTAATGCTTCAAAAGATATTCTTTAAGCGTCAGTTGGAACTGCTCCTGAATATTGAAATAAGTGAGGTGTTTGAAATGACGAAGATGGATTGGCAAATCAATATAGAAAACCTGGCCGCAAGAGTAGCGGAGACATATGGATCGGACGTGGCAGCATCGGTATTTGCACGATACGACGCTACATGCTTTGACGATCTGAGCCTTGCATATTACGACCAGGTGTTTGGTGATCTGATGCTAATAGACGCGGATGGGTAATTACCTTTCACGCAGTTTGCTGAGGTAGTTGTCGACAACAGTACGATATGCGTCCTCGTCGACACCTTTGTTATCGAATATCTCAAAGATCTGAATGAATTTTCGGATAAAATCGTTGACCGGTTTCATGCGCGATTCATTTCCGATTTGCCTGGCCTCAGCTTCCATTTCATCAAAAGTGTCACGATCCACATCTGCGGGGTCAGGAAGTTGCCAGTAGTCAGGGAAATAAATGGCGGGATAAGAGACAATTCGCTTTTCTGGAGAAGCATCCTCATAAACCGGACCAGAAAAAACATTATAGTGCTCTTTCAGCTCATATACCGTTTCCTCGATTTCCACGGTGGTGTATTTAGCATCGTGGTTCTCGATAACCTTCGAAAGAAAATCAGCAACGGCGCGGGGGCCGGTCTCTTGAGACTTAGCACTCCTGTTTCCAACCAGGAAATCTATGGATACCCCGAAGTGATTAGCGATGCCCACCACCTGATCCAAGGTAAAGCATTTCTTATCCTTCAGGCTCAGTGCCTTACTCACATTGGGCTGAGACATGCCAAGAATGTCCGCCAGCTTTTCTTGGGTGATATTGTTGGCCTTCATTAAGAATTGAATATTCTGTATCAGAATATCGGTATTACAGAATGACATATTATATATTCCTTTCTTGAATAGAAATTCAAAAACAAGATGTTTATTCAATATTTGAATATATCATAGCACGACAACTACACTTTTAACAAGGAAAATGTCAGACCCTGAGTCAAGGGTGATAAAGAATCGCCTTTGCCTGAGTGCCTGACACTCAAATACAAATTCATATCGGCCGGAGTGACGTCCGAAGGCAGGATACGACATATTGCTTCTTCACCGCTGGTGGAAACATCAGCAGTGGATAAGTGATAGAGGTACCCTCGATTTCGTGCGCCATTCTGACCGGGGATATCTCTAAGTGAAGCGATATCTCGGTTTTCTGCCTTACCCGTCCAAGTCCGGCCGGGAAAGGCGGAGAACATGGAATTAAAGATTCGTTATGAGAACGAGATGCAGACCATTGAACTTGACTCTGCAGCAACAGACCAGCTCTGGGTCAGCCTGTCCCTCGAAGGTGAAGGGCTTTCCCAGGAGGAGCGCGAGAAGCGCATCCAGGAAGAATGGGACAAGCAGTACAACCGGCCGGAATATAATGTCTGGCACCGCGAGACCCGTCACATCGATCCGACGCCTAAGCGTAAGCGCATGGACGGCCGGCGCGGGTACATCCAGGGAGATCCGGACGATGCGGCATTCGACATCATGGATTATCTCTTGACCACCAACGACATCGAAATGCACGATCACAATTTCGAGTATCAGGATGTTTGCGCATGGGTCAGGAAGGTCCTGGCAAAGAAGCCTGAATGGGCCGATGCCTTCATCGCCATTCGTCTGGACGGTGAGTCGGTGCGGGAGTATGCAGCCAGGATCGGCGCTGACGAGAACAACATCTCTCAGAAGCTGAAGCGGGCCGAGAAGAAACTCAAAGAAAATTACAAGGACCGTCAGATTTAACCGCCTGCCGAGGCTACCCCATAGAGGGTGACCTCGGCAATTTTTTATAAGGAGGCAGTTTGATATGACGAATGATATCAAAAACCAAGACCGGAAATACCGTCCGCTTGTATATGTCTGCAGCGCATATTCCGGTGACGTAACCGCAAACGTAAAAAAGGCCAGGCAGTACTGCCGGTTTGCACTTGAACAGGGGCAGATCCCGCTGGCGCCGCATCTTCTGTTTCCGCAGTTCGTGAATGAAGATGATCCGGCCGAAAGGGAGCTCGCCATCTTCATGGATGTGATCCTGCTTGGTAAATGCCAGGAGCTCTGGGTCTTCGGGGACAGCATTTCTGAAGGCATGAACACAGAGATCGAAGTGGCCAAGAAGCGCAGACAGACGATCCGGTATTTTAACAGTACATGCGAGGAGGTGGAGAGCATATGAGAGATCTGGCGATCGCCTACGGAAATAACCGGCAGGCAAAGACATGGGTAAACAAGACGATCAAATATGCGGATCTGAAAGAGAGACTCAAAGTCACGATCCGTACAACAGAGTCGGCCGAAGAATATGCAAAGATGACAAAGGCACAGAGGGATGCGGCAAAAGACCACGGCGGTTTTGTCGGTGGCACCCTGGCCGGCGGCCGCAGAAAGGTTGATACGGTCGAGTCCAGATCCATGATCGCCCTGGATGGAGACAGGATCGATGCAGCCTTCCTGGAGAACTATGAAACCAATGCGCCGTATACATCTTTCCTTTATACGACGCACAGCCATACACCGGAGAACCCGAGAGTCAGACTGATCTTTCCGCTCACAAGGGACATCACGGCAGAAGAGTTTGTCGCGGTGTCCCGGTACCTGGCACAGATGCTTGGTATCGATTATTTCGATGAATGCTCATACCAGCCAAACCAGCTGATGTACTGGCCGTCCTCTCCGCAGAACGGTGTATTTGTGTTTAAGGAAGTCGAAAAGGACTGGCTTGATCCGGATGAGGTTTTATCGGCACACCCGGAATGGACTGATCCGACGAGGCTCCCGACGTCATCCCGGGAGAGCAAGGCAAACCAGATCACGCAGCAGAAAGTCCAGGACCCGCTTACGAAAGAGGGCACGGTTGGTCTGTTCAACAGGGTCTTCTTCCCTGTTACGCGAGCTCTCGATACGTTCCTTTCCGATGTATATGAGCCGACGGACAAGGAGAACCGCTATCACCTGATCGCTGCCAGCAGCATGGCCGGTGTCGAGATCAAGGATGACAAGTTCGTGTACAGCCACCATGCGAAGGACCCGGCTTACCTCAAGCTCTGCAACGCTTTTGATATTGTCCGGATTCATAAGTTTGGCGATCTGGATGAGAAGGCGTCCTTTAAGGCGATGTGTGAGTTTGCCATGCAGCAGGACGATGTGAAGCTGCAGGCTGCCAATGAGCGCCTGGCCGAGGCAGAAGCGGACTTTGCTGCCGGCGACGATGACTGGAAGAAGAGACTCAAGTATCAGCCCAGGACCAGCCTTTTGGAGAACAGCGTTTATAACCTGAATCTGATCCTGGCCAACGATCCGGATTTCGCGGGCTTTGCTTTCAACGAGATGGCAAACCGCATCCAGGTGACCGGCCATCTTCCCTGGGAGCGGCCGGAGGGAAATATGTTCTGGCGCGATGCGGATACCGCACAGCTTAAGTCCATCATCGACATCCGGTACCTGCCGTTTTCCAGCAGGAACCACGATGTTGCCTTTACCAAGACCGCGGACGATCGGCATTTCCATCCGGTGCGTGATTACTTAAATAGCCTGCCGGCCTGGGACGGAGTAAAGCGCGTGGAGGATCTCTTCATCAAATATCTGAAAGCGGATGACACCGAGTATGTCCGCACGGTTACCAGAAAGACCTTTGCAGCCGCGGTCGCCAGGATCTACGTTCCCGGTATTAAGTTTGACTGCGTTCCGGTCCTGGACGGTGATCAGGGCATCGGTAAGAGCACGATCGTGAAGGACCTCGTCACTCCAGATTATTACTCAGAGACGCTGTCTCTCACTGACATGGACGATAAGTCCGGCGCGGAAAAGCTGCAGGGCTTCTGGATTGTGGAGATTGGCGAGCTGGCCGGAATGAAGAAGGCTGACATCGAAAAGGTGAAGGCGTTCCTTTCCACCTCTGATGACAAGTACCGTCCGTCTTATGGCAAGGTCGTCGAAAGCCATCCGCGCCAGTGCATCATCATCGCTACGGTCAACGGCGAGAGAGGATATCTGCGCGATATCACCGGTAACCGTCGTTTCTGGATCATCAAGGTCCATCAGAAAAAGCAGAAGAAAAGCTGGAGCTTTGACGAGCACTTCCGGCAGCAGTTCTGGGCGGAGGCCAAGGAGATCTGGAAGGCCGGCGAGAAGCTGTACCTGGAAGGTGACGTGCTCGAAGAGGCAGAGAAGGCGCAGCGTGGTGCGATGGAGGCAGATGAGCGTGTCGGCATGATTGAAGAGTACCTGAATCGCGAACTGCCCGATGACTGGGACAGCATGGATCTCTTTGCCAGGAGGAACTTCCTGACCGGCACGGAGTTTGGCACGCCTGAGCATGCGGGAAGCCATGTCCGCACGGAAGTCAGTAACGCGGAGATCTGGTGCGAGTGCTTTGGAAAGAGCCTGCAGGAGCTCAAGCCTTCCGACAGCTATGGTATTGCAGCAATGATGGCACAGGTTCCCGGTTGGGAACGTACCACATCCATCAGGCGGCAGCCGATCTATGGCAGGCAGCGACTTTACCAGAGAACTAAATAAGGGCGACACACACAACACAACTATTTCCCTTATATTTGAAACGCTTTTTATAAGGGCCAGTAATGAAAACCTGTGAGCGCACGCGCGTAAAGAAATATAAGGGAGTAGTTGTGATTTTGTGTTCTTGTGTCAGATTGGAGCAATTCATGAATGAGAAGTTTATCGAACAGAAATTAGTAGAGGCGGTGAAAAAGGCAGGCGGTCTTGCACCAAAGTTTGTGAGTCCTGGGCTTAATGGTGTGCCCGATCGTATCGTCCTCCTCCCTGCTGGACATATCGGATTTGTCGAACTTAAAAGTCCTGGGAAACGCATGCGGCCTCTGCAATTGAGAAGGAAAAAGCAACTGGAGCGCCTCGGCTTTCACGTTTACTGCATTGACGAGGTCAGCCAGATTGGAGGTGTTATTGATGAGATACGAAGCTCATGATTATCAAAAGTATGCGACGGCCTTTATCCTGACGCACCCGGTTGCAGCCGTTTTCTTAGAGATGGGTCTTGGGAAAAGTGTGATCACCCTGACTGCGCTATTCGACCTGATCCTCGATCAGTTCCTTATAAGGAAAGTGCTGGTAATCGCACCGCTGCGAGTGGCGAGGGATACTTGGCCTTCGGAAATAAAGAAATGGGATCATCTGGCCGGCCTTACGTATTCGGTTGTGGTCGGGAGTGAAACTGAGCGCCGGGCAGCCCTGGCAAGGACAGCTGATGTTTACATCATCAACAGGGAAAACGTCGACTGGCTGATCACAAAGAGCAAGATCCCGTTTGACTTTGACATGATCGTCATTGATGAGTTATCCAGCTTTAAGTCCTACCAGGCAAAACGGTTTAAGAGCCTTTTGAAGGCAAGACCGGTTGTAAAAAGGATTGTCGGCCTTACCGGAACACCGAGCAGCAACGGACTCATGGATTTGTGGGCTGAGTTTCGGGTCCTGGATCTGGGACAGCGACTTGGGAGATACATCACGCATTACCGTAATGCTTTCTTTAGGCCAGATAAGAGAAACGGCGAAGTGATCTATTCCTACAAGCCGCTTCCTGGTGCTGAGGATGAGATCTATAAGCGGATCAGCGACATCACGATCTCGATGAAGTCCTGCGATTATCTGACGCTGCCAGAATGCGTGATCAATGAAGTGCCGGTCCTTATGGATGAAAAGGAAATGGCGGTCTATGATGGCTTCCGGGAAGACATGGTTGCCAAGATCAAGGACCAGGAGATTGATGCTTCCAATGCTGCGGTCCTGTCCGGCAAGCTCCTGCAGATGGCTAACGGTGCAGTCTACGACGAAGAGAAAAACAGCCTTCCCATCCACAACAAAAAGCTGGACGCCCTGGAGGATCTTTTGGAAGGTGCGAACGGAAAACCGGTGCTGATTGCTTACTGGTACCAGCACGATGCGGACAGGATCAAGGCAAGGTTCGATGTCCGGGAGATCAAGACAAGTAAAGATATTGAAGATTGGAATGCGGGAAAGATTCCTGCGGCAATCATCCATCCGGCATCTGCCGGTCACGGCCTCAACCTGCAGACCGGCGGTTCCACACTGATCTGGTTTGGCCTTACCTGGAGCCTTGAGCTTTATCAGCAGACAAACGCAAGACTTCATCGCCAGGGCCAAAAGGATACGGTTGTGATCCATCACATTATTGCGAAGGGCACGATTGACGAGGATGTTATGAAGGCCCTGCGCAGAAAAGAGAAAACGCAGGATGCTTTGATCAATGCGGTGAAAGCAAACCTGAAGAAAAAGCACTGATGGACCCATATGAGAATCTTGCCAATGCGATCATCCTGCAGGCCGTGAAGGATTACCGTCTGGCGAGAAAGAAACGGAAATACCATCCGAAGAACAAAGAAGCAAAGCTCATGATAGAGGATTGTGAGAGGTTCTTTCGTTCCGATTGGTTTACAGCGCTGACCACGGTTGATGGAGAAGCGCTTCTTAGAAAACTTGAGGAGGAAGAAATCTCATGACAGCAAAAGAGTATTTACGCCAGGCATATCGCCTGGATCAGAAGATCAATAGTGATCTGGAGGAAGTGGCAGCGCTCAGAGAGATGGCAAGCTCCGTCTCCTCCCCGCAGCTTAGCGAACGGGTACAGACGTCCAGAAAGGGAGACGCACCGTTTGTCAGGTGCCTGGAGAAGATCATCGAACTGGAGGATAAGATCAACAAAGAGATCGATCTGCTTGTGGAGCTGAAGAAGGAAATCCGGATGGTGATCACAACGGTTGAGGATACAGATGAGCGCATGGTCTTAAAGTACCGCTACGTCCACAACTATACCTGGGAGCAGATTGGTAACGAGCTCCACGCTGACGCCAGGACCGTCCGCCGCTGGCACGGGAAAGCACTGCTGCACGTGGTGCTGCCGGAAAACCCCATCACTGTGTAAATGCGCCCGAAATGTCCAGGTTTGTCCTAAGATGCCCAGGTGCCCATTATGATATAGTAAAATCAGCAAAATGTGATTGAAGCACCAGCCTCGTGGGGATTCCCTGCGGGGCTTTTGTTATGCAGCGAAACGGAGGTGAGCTGATGCCCAGGATGCCAAGACGTGGGTGCGCTTACGGTACGTGCAGCCGGCTGGCCGTGGAAGGAAGCCAGTACTGCGAAGAGCATAAGAAACTGATGGACAAACGATACAACGATTACGAACGCAGTCCTGACACCAATAAAAAGTACGGCAGAGCATGGAAGCGAATCCGTGACCGGTACGTTCGTGAGCACCCGCTCTGTGAGAGGTGCCTTGCGGAAGGACGACTGACACCGGTCGAGGAAGTGCACCATATCCTACCGATCTCTCAGGGCGGGACGCACAATCCCGAAAATCTGATGAGTTTATGTCAGTCATGTCATACGAAGATCCACATGGAGATTGGGGATCGCCAGATCCGGAGGTGACCGGAGGGGCGGGTCAAATCTCTACAGCTGGGGCCTCCGGGCAACGGCGCGGGGTCTTCTGTGCGAATTTTTGTATTCAAACGGGGTATTAACCCCAGCCATGTAGAAAGGAGGCGCGGGCATGGCGAAAGATGGTACCAACAGGGGCGGTCCCAGACCGGGAACCGGGCCGAAACGAAAACCCCTGGTTGACAAAATTACAGACGGCACTGCCAAGGGAACCCTGGTCATGCCGGATGACTTCCCGGAGCCGACAGATATCGAAGGCGAGGACATTCCTCCGGTCAGAGATTATCTGAAGGCAAAGCAAAAGAACGGCAGTGAGCTGTGTGCCGAGGAAATATTCAGGGAAACCTATCTGTGGCTCAGAAAGAGAGGCTGTGAATCGTTAGTAAACAACCAGCTGATCGAGCAGTATGCAATGAGCGTGGCCAGATGGATTCAATGCGAGGAGGCAATCTCTGAGTTTGGATACCTGGCTAAGCATCCGACGACGGGAAACGCTATTGCATCTCCTTATGTATCCATGAGCCGGGACTACAAAAAGCAGGTCAATGCGGATTGGTTTCAGATCTATCAGATCGTTCGTGAGAACTGCGCGGTGGAATTTGATGGCGCTTCTCCTCAGGATGATGTGATGGAGCGGCTTCTTAGGGCACGCAGCAGAAAGTGAGGAGTTTATGTTTGAAAAAGTGAATCCGGCCCATCCGGATAAGGTGGCCGATCGAATTGCCGGTGCCCTGGTTGACCTGGCATATGAAAAAGAAACTGATCCGAAGATTGCGGTCGAGGTCTTGATCGGACACGGCATCTGCCACATTATTGCAGAGACATCAGTCCATATCTCTCGCGAGGAGGCGGAGAGCATTGTGACCAGGATCGCAGGAAACCTGATTACTGACTACCGCGAGGTAGCGCAAGATGTACATCTTAGTAAGAACCAGGAAGGAAAGATCCGCTGCGGTGACAACGGGATCTTCAAAGGCGTACCGGTCACACCGGAGCAGAAAGCACTGACGCAGATCGCGGCGTTTATGTATAACACATATCCGAGTGACGGAAAGTACATTCTGGACCAGGCAAGGCTGATCATCTGTCAGAGTAACGCGGATAGTACACACATTAAGGAAGTGTACCCAACAGCCCAGGTGAATCCGCTCGGCGATTGGAGTGGTGGCACAGATGTCGATACCGGCGCCACCAACCGAAAGCTCGGGTCTGATATGGCCGACTCCGTAACTGGTGGTGGCCTGCACGGGAAGGATCTTTCCAAAGCAGATGTATCTGTGAATATCTACGCTTGGCTGCAAGCCCAGGAGACTGGCATCCCTGTTGAAGTTTGCTGCGCGATCGGCGATGAAGAGATCGATGGTGTTCCGTACAGGGACATCGTGGAGACGGCAAGAGAGTACA
Organism: uncultured Lachnospiraceae bacterium; assembly: GCA_902781325.1. Taxonomy (GTDB): domain Bacteria; phylum Bacillota; class Clostridia; order Lachnospirales; family Lachnospiraceae; genus CAG-791. The sequence continues at coordinate 4,022 of CACZJD010000043.1, read as the reverse complement.
TTAAGTCTATCGGAGGCTTTGAGAAATTTGCGGAATGGGGGTTGGTGCGATGATAACGACAAAAGAGATGCAGCTGGTTCCGATTGAAAAGCTGGTCCCTTATGTGAATAACGCCAGGACCCATTCACCGGAACAGATCAACAAGCTCAGGTCCTCCCTGCGCGAGTTTGGTTTTATCAATCCTGTCATCATCGACCGTGACTATGGTGTGATCGCCGGCCACGGTCGTATTCTTGCGGCAAAGGAAGAGGGCATCAAAGAGATTCCCTGCGTGTTTGCGGATCACCTGACCGAAGCTCAGAAAAAAGCCTACATCATTGCTGATAACCGTATGGCGATGGATGCCGGCTGGGACGAGGAGCTGCTGCGTGTCGAGATCGAAGCGCTGCAGGCAGAGGCTTTTGATCTGTCCCTGACTGGTTTTGATGAAAAGGAGCTGGCAGATCTCTTCCAGGAAGATTCCGAAGTGGAAGATGATGACTTTGATGTGGATGGTGAACTGAAAGAGCCAGCCATAACGCAGATGGGTGACGTTTGGACACTGGGCCGGCACCGCCTGGTCTGCGGGGACTCTACCAAAGAGGAGACTTATGAAGTACTGATGCAGGGGCAGAAAGCAAACCTGGTCCTGACTGATCCGCCTTACAACGTCAATTATGAAGGCGCTGCGGGTAAGATCAAAAACGACAACATGGCTGGCGATAAGTTCTACCAGTTCCTGCTTGACGCTTTTACCAACATGGAAAAGGTCATGGCAAACGATGCCTCGATCTATGTGTTCCATGCAGATACGGAAGGACTCAATTTCCGTAAGGCTTTTGCAGATGCAGGTTTTTATCTTTCCGGCTGCTGCATCTGGATGAAACCGAGCCTGGTGCTGGGAAGATCTCCGTATCAGTGGCAGCATGAGCCTTGCCTGTACGGATGGAAAAAGAAAGGCAAGCACCAGTGGTATGCCGACCGGAAACAGACCACGATCTGGTCCTTCGAAAAGACAAAGAAAAACACGGATCATCCGACGATGAAGCCGATACCTCTTCTTGCCTATCCGATTAAGAACTCAACCATGAGCAACACGCTGGTCCTTGATCCTTTCGGCGGTAGTGGCAGTACCTTGATCGCCTGCGAACAGACGGATCGAAGCTGCTTTACCATCGAGCTGGATGAGAAGTTCTGCGATGTGATCGTTAAGCGCTATATCGAGCAGGTTGGATCAGCTGACGAGGTGAGTGTTCTCCGTGATGGAAAGACCTATTCTTATGCGGAGCTTTGCGGAACCTCTGAAGAATAAGGCTTGTGTATAATGCACAGTTTCCGGGAGGAGTTTCTGGTGAGATTTCTTCCCGGAAATGTCGCTTATTTGCTTGCTATATCAGGGCTTCAGAGTGATATATGTACATACCAAAAAAGGAGGTATGCGCTATGAACGCAAAGTACAACGTAACAGGAAAAGATCGCAAGGCCCTGGTGGAGGCGATCGAAAACATCACCGGCGAGAAGGCAGTTTACAAGAAGGCACCGACCTTCGAGTATGTAGCAGGAGCTTATACGATCGATAAGAACGGCACAGTTTTCTGCGAGGATGCGGATGCCCTGGATCAGATCATCCGGGAACTTATCAAATGCGGATTCACACCGGAAAGCTACGAGATGCTGCCGGTAGAGACGGCCGAAGAAGAGCCTGCAGGACTTACGATTGAGATTCCTTTTGACAAGGTGAACGTCGGAAACCTGACCAAGCTCCTGGATGCCAAAGGAAAGCTCATCAAGAAAGCCCTGGGGACAGACGACATCCGGATCGAGATGAAAGAGGACCGGGTCGCATTCCCTTGGTTTTCCGAGGTCGATCCGGACAGCGCTAAAGCCTACATGAATTTCATTGCAGCCCTTTGCCGGATGAGCAAAGAAGCCAAGCGCGTGACGGCAACTGAGAAGGAAGTCGAAAATGAGAAGTACGCCTTCCGGTGTTTCCTTCTCCGCCTGGGATTCATTGGAGCCGAGTACAAGATGGACCGCAAGATTCTTTTAAAGAATCTGACCGGATCTTCCGCTTTCAGAAACGGAGGTGCAAGCCATGAGATTTCCGAGTAAAGAGCTGGTGGAGCACATCAAAGACGCTTACCCTGCAGGGACCCGCGTGGAGCTTTTGCAGATGGATGATCCCCAGGCACCGCCGATCGGCACAAGAGGCACCGTGATTGGTGTGGATGACATCGGCAGCATCATGGTTGACTGGGATAACGGCAGCGGCTTGTCGGTGGCCTACGGTGAAGACCGGTGTAAGGTGGTGGCAAGCGATGACTGAAAAAGTAAAAGAGCAGATCCTGGCCATCCGGGACACCGGCCTTACCAACATGTTTGATATCCCGATGGTCCAGCGCCTGGCCTTTGAACGGGACTATTACGACCTGGTGATTTACCTGGAAGAAAACCGCAAGGAGTACGTGCATTTCATTCTGACCGGAGAAGCATAAAGTACACAATTTCCTCCCTGGAGATTTGTGCAGAATACTTCCCGGATAACCACATTAATAGCTTGCTATATATGGGCTTCAGAGTGATATATGTACATACCAAAAGAAACGGAGGTAAAACACCATGACGATTAACGAAGCAATGAGAACCTACAGACTCCCGAACCCGACCACACCGGAAGACCTCGAATGCCGTTGGAGCAAGGTCCTGACCTTTGGCGATAAGATCCTGGTTGCCGGCCACTATTACAACGGGATGGGAAAGCCCAGCTACTACGGCGCAACATACGAGTTCCTTACCGACGACACTTCCTGCGAAGGAACGATCGGGCTTAGGGCAGCAAGCGAAGTCGAGTTTGAAGACGACGGACACGCGATCGCCTGGGCCATGCAGCAGTAAGGAGGCACCGGATGAACTACGCAGATAAGATGGAGCAGGAAGCAAGGCTGATGAGCCGCCTTGCAGACTGGATGGAGAAACACGGCGAGGTCCTTTCCGACAGGAAGCGCAGCAACGCCTACACCGGAGTGAGAATCCGGGAGGTGATCTGGCGCGGAAGCCGGTACGAGATCATCGATGTCGACGGGATGACCTGCCGGATCGAGCGGAAGTAAAGCCGCCAGCCACGGAGCCTACGGGCTCTGTTGGTCGTAGTAAAATACACAGTTTCACGGCCATTTATTTGTGTAGATTATTCCCGAGATTAACTTGCTATTATCCCCGTTTAGAGTGATTAATACACTACCAAAAGAAAACACACCAAACGGAGGTAAAGACCATGACGAACGCATACGAACTGAGAAACCACTTTTTCCTGGAAGACTACAACACCGCGATCATCCGCGAGGATTTCGAGAACTTTTTCAAGAAGACCAAAGAAAAAGTAACCTTCACCTTTGGCGGCTGGGACGGCAAGAGCTACGACGGCGAAAGCCGCACGGCTACGGTTTACCGCACAACCATTGAAGGCTTCGAGGATGTGAGATTCATCAAGGTTGGCAAGGGCCTGCACTACATCGAAGAGGACACGGAGGTTTTAGAGAAGGCCACCGGAGAATACCACAAGAGAGCCAGCTGGCTGGTGGATGTAAAAAGAGCATAAGACACAAACCAAACTGAAGATTTGGAGAGCATAGCCCATCCGGGCTTTCTCTCGTATACGGAGACTTGCTGGCGGCAGGTCATTTTTTATGTCTGGAGGTTTTATGAAGTTTTTGATAGACAGGAATGAACTGCCATATGACGCGATGGTGCCGGACGCGTCCTGGCTGATTCCGATAGAAGATGATGAGGAAGAAGGTGACGGCACAGATGATGAGAAAACTGACGAACTACAAGCCGACCAGGTTCATGGCGAAGACGTCTCACTATGATGAATATGCTGCAGATTATGCTGTGGCCTTTATTGAGCAGCTCTGTCATACCAAGGGGACCTGGGCCGGAAAGAAGTTCGAGCTGATTGACTGGCAGGAGCGGATCATACGAGATCTGTTTGGCGTTCTTAAAGAGAACGGATACCGTCAGTTCAATACAGCCTATATTGAGAT
>CACZJD010000042.1 GCA_902781325.1 uncultured Lachnospiraceae bacterium | reverse complement strand
ACCTGTCCTGATCGACCGATCCAGCTATGAGAGTGAGCCCCTTGGTAGGGCGGAGTGGGTGAAGGCTTACGGACTTTTGACGGGTCATGAAGAGGAGGCGGCGCATGCCTTTGAAGAGCAGAAAGGCTATGTGGAATCACTTTCCCATAAAGAAGAGGAAGGAAGCGCGCTGAAGACCGTCGCCATCTTCTCGATCAACTCCACGCGCCAGGTCGTGACGAGAGGCGCGGGGGATTATTTTGGCAAAATGGTGGAGATCGCGGGAGCAACGCTCAGCACACCTGCGACGGATGCAGGCAGGGCCACTCAGACTGTGAGCATGGAGTCTTTCTATGCGGCGGCGGAGCAGGCGGACATCCTTATCTACAACGCATCGATCGAGGACGCGCCGGAGAACTTGCAGCAGATGTGCGCGAAGGACGGTATTTTGACACAGTTCCGGGCGGTCCGGGAGGGAAATGTGTGGTGTATGAGAAGTTCGCTCTATCAGAACGCGAGCAGGACCGGGACGATCATCCGGGATCTGCACGCGATCGTGGCGGGGGAAGCGGACGATGAAACGGAGTTTTTCTACAAGCTGAAGTGAACGGCTCCTCGGAGGCTTCGGCAGGGAGGCAAGTATGGCGCGCAATCTGATGATCCAGGGCACCATGTCCGGTGCGGGCAAGAGCATACTGACGGCGGGGATCCTGCGCGTGCTGCGGCAGGACGGCTTTCGCGTGGCGCCCTTCAAGTCCCAGAATATGGCGCTCAACTCCTTCGTGACGAGGGATGGGCTCGAGATGGGTCGCGCGCAGGTGGTGCAGGCGGCGGCAGCGGGGCTGGAGCCGTCAGCGGACATGAACCCGATCCTTCTAAAGCCAATGGGCGATGCGGTCTCCGAGGTCATTGTAAACGGCAGGCCGATCGGCAAGATGCGGGCAGCCGACTATTACCGGGTCAAAAAATCGCTGGTCCCGCAGATTCTCGAAGCCTATCACAGGCTTGAGGAGCAGGCGGAGATCATCGTGATCGAAGGGGCCGGGAGCCCGGTGGAGATCAACCTGCGCGAAGGTGATTTTGTCAATATGGGCCTTGCGCAGATGGTGGATGCGCCGGTACTGCTGGCAGGCAATATTGATCCGGGCGGGGTTTTCGCGCAGCTTCTGGGTACGGTGCAGCTGATGCGGCCCGAAGAAAGAGAGCGCGTGAAAGGACTGATCATCAATAAGTTCCGCGGCGATGTGAGACTTCTCGAGCCGGGGCTTTCCATGTTCCGGGAGTACTGCGATATTCCTTTTGCAGGCATTGTGCCGTGGCTGAAGTTGAATCTGGACGAAGAAGACAGTTTGTCGGACAAGCTTTCCGGCAGAGAGCGCGCGGAGGGCTCTAAATCGGCGCAGGGAGTCCTGCGTCCCACAGACAGCACCAACGCTGCCGAGCCTGTAACGGTGGATATAGCTGTGATCAGGCTCCCCTACATGAGCAATTACACGGATTTCGCGCCCCTCGAACAGGAGGAGGGTGTGAACCTCTACTACGTGTCAAAAGTTTCGGAACTGGGGACGCCGGATCTGATCCTTCTGCCCGGCACCCGCAACACGATCGAGGACCTTCGCTGGCTCAAAAAGTCGGGGCTGGCGAGATGGATCGACAGGTGTGTCAGCCTTCGCCGCGCCCGGAACGAAGGACTATCGAACATGCCGGAAAAAGGGGAGTTTCCCAATTCCCCGCTGCTAATGGGTATATGCGGTGGCTACCAGATGCTGGGGAAAAGGATTCTGGACCCGTTAGCAAGCGAGGCGGGAGGTGCTGAGGAAGGGCTGGATCTTTTGCCCATAGAAACAGTGTTTCGGCCGGGAAAACTGACGAAGCAAAGTGCCGGAAGGACTTGCCGGCTGGCAGGAGACTGGGCCGCGCTGTCGGATCTTCCGGTTTCCGGGTATGAGATTCACATGGGAGCAACCGTGTATCTGGGGAAATCGGATGGTGACAGAATCCGGCGGGACGGTCTGCCTGCGGGATCTGTTTTCGCAAAACTCAGCGGGCCGGATGGCGCCGTATTTGAAAGTGTCTTGGGAACATATTTACATGGAATCTTCGACGAGCCGGCGTTCCGTGAGGCGCTGATCGCCCTTCTGCGGGAGAGGAAAGGCACTATTGCGCTGGATAAAGACATGGGAATTGTCCGCGCTGCGGGGGAGGAACTGCTCAGCGCCCGCCAGATGCAGGAAAGACAGCTTAATATCCTCGCGAATGTGCTCAGGGAGCACTTGGACTGGAAACTGATCTATGAGGCGATCGGAATCTGACGATTAAGCCTCCGGATGCTGCCGGTCCATCGTGAACAGCCAAAAAGCGAACCGCTCAGGAAAGGAGCCGCAGTGAAGATCGATCACATAAAACCTGCAGACATAGAGAATACCAGCATGCAGATCATACGCGGCGAGCTCGCTCAGATGGGGAAAGAGATTCCTCAGGAGCTGGCCCCCGTCGTTCTGCGCGTGATCCATGCGACTGCGGACTTCGAGTATGCGGATACGATGACTTTCTCTCCGGATGCAGTAGAGAAGGGCCGGGCGGCGATCCGAAGAGGCGCGCGGATCGTGACTGACACCAATATGGCCCTTGCCGGTGTGAACAAAAAAGCGCTGGCGAAATGGGGCGGAGAAGCCATGTGTTTCATGGCGGATCCGGAGGTTGCGGCGGAAGCATCGGCGCGGGGGCTGACCCGCGCGGCGGTGAGCATGGAGAAGGCGGCAGCACTGGGTGGAGAGACAATCTTCGCGATTGGAAACGCGCCGACAGCGCTTCTGGCGCTCAAAGAATTGATGGACAAGACAAACTTCAGGCCCGCTCTGATCATCGGAGTGCCGGTAGGCTTTGTCAATGTGGTGAACGCCAAGGAACAGATCATGGAGACGGACGTCCCGTGGATCGTTGGCAGAGGGAGAAAGGGTGGAAGCGGCGTAGCCGCGGCTATCTGCAATGCCCTTTTATATGGAATGTGATCAGCAGCGATGACAGAACACGAAGATCCGAAGAAGACGAAAACACCGAGATACATAGAGAAGGACGGCAAGCTCCTGCGATGCGGCTTTACGACCGGAAGCTGTGCCGCGGCAGCGGCATCCGCGGCGGTTCAGATGCTTCTGACCGGGGAGATCGTGCGGGAAGCAGAGATCCGCACTCCGGGAGGACCGGTATTCCGGGCGCAGATTTTGAACCCGAAGATCAGGTATGAAGACGAGCCGGGGCAGGAACCTGCAAGGCCGGTATGGGCATGCTGTGCTGTCAGAAAGGACGGAGGCGACGACCCGGACATCACGACAGGGACTCTGATCGTAGCGGAAGTATCATGGACCGGGGAGCCTGGGATCACAATAGACGGCGGACGGGGCATAGGCCGCGTCACAAAGCCGGGGCTGGATCAGCCCGTCGGAGCGGCGGCGATCAACCATGTGCCAAGGCAGATGATTACCGCGAATGTCGAAAGGGTTTTGGACGTGTGGAGAGAAGGACACGTTGACATGCCGCTCGGCAAGTCCCCCGATACATTGCCCGGCCTTCGTGTCATTATCAGCGCGCCTGAAGGGGAGGCTCTGGCTGCCCGGACTTTCAATCCCAAGCTGGGAATCACCGGCGGGATCTCCGTTCTGGGAACCACCGGTATTGTGGAGCCCATGAGCGACTGCGCTGTGGTGGAGACTATTCGCGCGCAGATGAACGTCCTGAAGGCGGAGGGTGACAAATTTGCGGCGATGGCGCCCGGAAATTACGGGCTCGCTTTTTTGACACAAAAATACGGCCTGCAGGAGGACCGGATCGTCCTGATCTCCAACTACGCGGCGGAAGCGGTGAAACTCGCGGCGGAAGCCGGATTCGAGGGAATCCTGCTCGCGGGCCACATCGGCAAACTTGTCAAAATAGCGGGCGGTGCACGCAACACGCACTCCATGTACGGAGACCGCAGAATGGAGATTTTGCGGGAGATCGCGGAAGAGTACTGTGCGGAGCAGGAACGGGAAAAACTGAAGAGAGAACTTGAGGACTGCGTCATGACGGACGCGGCTCTGGAGGTCCTGGAACGTTATGGCGTGAAGGAGCAGACGGCGCAGGAAATGGCGCGGCGAGTCTGCGGATACCTCGAGGAATGGTCTGAAGGGAAACTGCGGGCGGAGACGATCGTGTTCGCAAATAAGGACCGGGAACTGGTGCGCACACAAGGCGCGGAAGAACTATTGCGGAGAGAGATTTTATGATCCATTTTGTCGGAGCGGGGCCGGGAGCCCCGGACCTCATCACAGTTCGGGGACAGAAGCTTCTTGCGGAAGCTGACATCATCATATACGCGGGATCGCTGGTTAACCCGGAACTGCTGCAAACAGCCGGAGAGAGCTGCAGGATCTATAACAGCGCATACATGACTTTGGAGGAAGTCCTCAGAGTCATGGAGAACTCTGAAAAAGAGGGGCTCACAACAGTGCGCCTGCACACCGGAGACCCTTCCATTTACGGAGCGATCCGGGAGCAGATGGAGGAATTGGAAAAGCGGGGGATTGCTTACGATGTGACGCCCGGCGTCAGTTCCTTCTGCGGAGCCGCTGCAGCGCTTGGGATGGAATACACCCTGCCCGGCATATCACAGAGTGTGATCCTGACGAGAATGGAAGGCAGGACCAAGGTACCGGAGAAAGAGTCCATCGAGTCCTTCGCGGCGCATCGGGCTACTATGGTGCTTTTTCTCAGCAGTTCAATGATCGGTGAACTGGCGGAAAAGCTTGTGGAAGGCGGGTACGCGCCGCAGACTCCCGCGGCGATCGTCTACAGGGCGACCTGGCCCGAAGAGAGGGCTTTTGTCTGCACAATTGATACGCTGGAGAAAACAGCAGCGGAGAATGGCATAGACAGGACTGCTCTGATCATAGTGGGAGAGGCTGTCCGATACAACGGACTGCTGCTGGCTGCAGAGAGCGGAAACGGAAGATCGCCACAGAGCGGAGTCATGAGATCCTGCCTTTATGACGCTGATTTTGAAACAGGTTACAGGAGCGCGAAGCCAGAAGAATGACGAAAGACCGGACAGAGGGACAACTTCATAGAGGGGGATATGCGGCGGTATTTGCTGCTCTCGCGGCCGCGGTTGTCGTCGGTGCGCTGCTCTGCACTGCGCTCGGAAGTGTATCTATTGCGCCCGGAAAGATCGTTGAGATCCTGCTGGGAGGCGGGAGCGAGGCGGAGAGGAATATTTTGACACAGATCCGGCTGCCCAGAATGTGCATGACAGTACTTCTCGGTGGAGCCTTGGCGGTTTCGGGATATCTGCTGCAGACCTTTTTCGGAAATCCCATCGCGGGACCTTATGTGCTGGGCATCTCGTCGGGAGCCAAACTGGCCGTCTGCGCAGCACTTTTGTTTGTCGCGGGAGGAGAGAGACAGTCGTCCGGACTCCTGATGATCCTGGCGGCTTTCGGAGGCGCGCTTGTGACAACCGGTGCGATCGTCCTGCTTTCGCACAGAGTGCGGCACATGGCTTCGCTCCTGGCGGCAGGCATCATGGTGGGTTATATATGCAACGCCGTGACGGACTTTCTGGTGACCTTTGCGGAGGACGCACAGATCGTGAACCTGCGGGGATGGTCCCAGGGGACTTTCTCCGGAATGGACTGGGGAGATGTGGCGGCTGCAGCGGTGATCGTGACAGCCGCGATGGTACTCACAGTTCTGTGCAGCAAGCCGATCGGCGCCTTTGAACTGGGGGAGGCCTACGCGGCCAGCATGGGAGTCGATGTAAAGCGGTATCGAGTGATCCTGATCCTGCTGTCGAGCCTTCTGTCGGCCTGTGTGACGGCTTTTGCGGGTCCGGTGTCCTTTGTGGGAATCGCGGTGCCCTTCCTCATGCGCAAACTCCTCAGGAGCTCCAGGCCGCCGGTGATGGTGCCCGCCTGTTTTCTCGCAGGCGCGGTGTTCTGCCTGTACTCGGACCTGATCGCCCGAATGGCTTTTGCGCCGACTGAACTGGGGATCAGCACTGTGACGTCGCTTCTCGGAGCGCCGGTGGTCATTTACATGTTGGCAGTAAGAAAGAGGTAACTGATGGAAAACTTCCTGTCTCTGCGCCGGCTCTCGGTGGGATATCCGGACAGAGTAGTTTTGCAAAATATAGATCTGGAGATCCTCCGCGGCGAGATCCTGACTGTGATCGGACCCAACGGCGCCGGAAAATCGACGCTTCTTAAGAGCATTAGCGGCCAGCTGGCGCTCCTTAGCGGCAGTGTTGTTATGCAGGGAGAAGACCTTGGGAAGTGCAGCGCTGTTGAAAGAGCAAGGAAGATGGCCGTTGTCCTTACGGAGCACATCCGCCCGGAATACATGTCCTGCCGCGAAGTGGTCTCGGCGGGCCGCTACCCTTACACAGGGAGAATGGGCATTCTGCAGCCGCGGGACAAAGAGATCGTGAAAGAGGCCATGGCCCGCATGAAGGTGGCGGAGCTCGCAGAACGCGATTTCAACGCGATCAGCGACGGACAGAAGCAGCGCGTCCTGGTGGCGAGAGCCATCGCGCAGGACACGCCGGTCCTGATCCTTGACGAGCCCACATCCTATCTGGATCTGCGGTACAGGACGGAATTGATGGAGACTCTGAAGGAGCTCGCACAGGAGGGTCGCACTGTTTTGATGTCCCTGCATGAGATTGACTTGGCACTGGAAGTCAGCGACAGGATCATGTGCGTACAGGAGGGACAGGGTGTCTGGTGCGGGAGCCCGAAGGAAGTTCTCGATAAGGACCGGATCAGGGATCTGTTCGGAATGCCGGAGGAGATGTACGAAAAGCTCTTCGGGGAGACGAAGCGCAGAGTCTTAGGCTCTGACGCGCCCTGTGATCACACTTTCTTTGCCAATCGCAGCTGCAAGTATTATCCGTGCCACAAAGGAGCGGATCCGGAGAACTTCAACTGCCTTTTCTGCTATTGTCCGCTTTACGCGATGGGACCGGACTGCGGCGGGAATTTCCGTATGACGAAAAACGGGGTCAAGAACTGCACCGGCTGCCTTGTGCCGCATCGCAGGGAGAACTATGAGATGATCATGGAGAAGCTGCGGGCGAGGAACAGAGCGGCGTCGGAAACTGCCGCAGCCGCCGCGGATATACAGCCTGCTGCTTCTTCCCTTCAGCAGGTGATCACCGAAATTCAAAGCCCTTCGGGGGAGCTCCAGGAGCTTGTCCGCGGCGATCTCTCGAAGCTTGCCATGCCTCCCGGCAGCCTTGGCAAAATAGAGACAACAGCCGCCCGCATGGCCGCGATCCAGAAGAGGCGCCGTCCGCGCGCCGCAAAGAGGCGGATCATTGTCCTGTGCGCCGACAACGGCGTAGTGGAAGAGAGCATCTCCAGCGCACCGAGGGAAGTGACTGCCAGACAGGCTGTGAACATGACAAAAGGACTCACAGGAATGTCTTCCATCGCCGCGCAGCGCGGAGATGAAGTGCAAGTGGTGGACATGGGGATCGCCACACCTTATGAGTGCGCGCAGATTCTGAACCGCAGGATCAGACGCGGTACAGACAATATCGTCAAAGGACCCGCCATGACGATGGAAGAGGCCGAAAAAGCGGTCATGACAGGGGTCAGCCTGGCCGGACAAGCCTCCAAGGAGCATGTGGACATCGTCGGTGTCGGAGAGATGGGAATCGGCAATACCACGACTTCAGCGGCGGTCATCTCTGTCCTCACAGGCGCGGAGCCGGCCAAGGTGACCGGCTTCGGAGGGGGCATCACGCAGCAGGCCTATCTCCGCAAAGTGCAGTGTGTTCAGAGAGCTATAGAAATCAACAGGCCGGATGCGGCCGATCCGCTGGACGTTCTTGCCAAAGTCGGCGGATTTGATCTCGCAGCCATGTGCGGCGTCTTTCTCGGATGCGCGAAATATGGAATTCCTGCAGTTATTGACGGCGTGATTTCTGCTGCGGCCGCGCTGTGTGCGGTGAAAATGTGCCCGGCGTGCCGCGACTACCTATTCCCGTCCCATCTGTCTGTGGAGCCCGGCTACACGGCAGCCTTGAAAGCGCTTGGGATGGAGCCGTGGTTCAAACTGGATATGAGGCTCGGGGAGGGCATCGGCTGCACGATATCCTTCGCGGTGATGGAGGCCGCCTGCGCGATCCTGGAGAGGATGGCGACCTTTGAGAAAGCCGGGATCGACGACGGCTATCTTGAGGAAATCCGGGAACTGGAAAAGAAAGGTTTGAAATGAGGGTTTTATGATTCGCTACAGGCTGATCAGTATTTTGATAGGGGCCGGGCTGGACTGCCTGATCGGGGATCCGCAGTGGATGCCGCATCCGGTGCGCCTGATGGGCGCGCTGATCTCAGCGCTGGAAAAACTCCTGCGCAGGGAGGAAGACTCGGCAGCGGTACTGCGGTTCAAGGGTCTGGTGGTAGCTGTGTTCGTGCTCTCGACGACGATCCGGATCACATGGGGACTGCTCATAAGACTTTACGGGCTGCACCCTGCTGCAGGCATTGCCGCGGAGTCCATTTTGTGCTGCTATGCTCTGGCGGCAAGAAGTCTTCGCGATTCGGCGATGGAAGTGTATGAAGCGCTGACGGCGGTCGATGGGAGCCTCCCTAAGGCGCGCCGCGCAGTATCGATGATCGTGGGCCGCGACACAGAGAACCTGGACAGGGAAGGCGTCATCCGCGCAGCTGTGGAGACTGTAGCCGAGAACACGGCGGATGGCGTCATTGCACCGCTGTTTTACCTCACGCTCGGAGGAGCGGTCGGCGGTATGGCCTATAAGGCGATCAATACAATGGACTCCATGCTTGGTTACAAGAATGAGAGATATCAGTATTTTGGCACGGCGGCAGCGCGACTGGATGATGCGGCGGGCTTTATACCCGCGCGGCTGAGCGGCCTATTGCTGGTGGCGGCGGCTGGCCTGACCGGAATGGATATGGCTGGCGCATGGCGGATCTTCTGCCGTGACCGATACGCCCACAAGAGCCCCAACTCCGCGCAGTCGGAGAGTGCCGTGGCAGGCGCACTGGGCGTGCAGCTGGCGGGCGACGCGATCTACGGAGGCATGGTTGTGCATAAACCGACCATAGGGGATCCTTGCAGGGAAATTGAAGAGGAAGACATTCCCCGGGCGTGCAGGCTCATGTATACGGCGTCAGGGCTGGGGCTTGTACTGGCAGCCGCTCTGCTGGCGGGGGCTGCTTTTTGGGGGTAATTTCCCGGACGGGACAAACGGAGAGAAAAATGGATGCAGGAAAAGTTCAGGTTTACATTCTGTATTTCACGCAGGCCGGCGCGGCTCTGGCGGATAAGTTAACGCGCGAACTGGCGCCGGAAGCGGAGGTCACAAGAACTTCAGGCAAAGGCTGCTGCAAAGAATGGACTGCGGAGCATTTTCGGAAAGGAAACGTCCTGGTCTATATCGGCGCCTGCGGAATCGCTGTCCGCGCGATCGCGCCGCATATTGGAGGAAAGGATTCAGACCCGGCTGTGATCGTCATAGATGAAAAAGGGAAGAATGTAATTCCGATCCTTGCAGGGCACCTGGGCGGAGCCAATGAATGGGCGCAGAAGATCGCGAGGCTCACAAAAGGGCAGCCGGTGTTGACGACTGCGACTGATGTCAGAGGGATATTTGCTGTGGATCTCTTTGCAAAGGATAACCGGCTTCTGATCAGCGACCTGAAGAAGGCGGGCCGCTTCACCGCATCCCTTCTTGAAGAGAAAGAAGCGAGCGTGATCATTCCGAGCAAATATGCGGATGTAATCCGATTTGAGGACGGGATTCCGGCTGAATTGAAGGTATATGATCTGCCGGATGAACAGTTGGAGAGTCTGCACGGCCCAAATGTGGCATTGATCACACCTGATGCGGAACTATCGGCAAATCCGGACGTGCCGTTAAGACTCATCCCGCGCTGCGTTATTCTGGGAATCGGATGCCGCAAAGGCAAGTCTTATGAAGAACTCAGAGACTTTGCAGAGGGGGCTCTGCAGGAGCTCGGCCTTTGCCGGGAAGCGGTCTGCGCGATCACCAGTATCGATGTCAAAAAAGAGGAGCCCGGACTTGTATCCCTTGCCGCCGATTTCGGCGTTCCGCTGCTGACCTTCAGTGCTGAGGAACTGGAAAAGGCTGAGTTGGAGAAATGGACTTTTGCCGAATCTGACAGGGTCAGAGAGCATGTCGGCACAGGCAATGTGTGTGAGAGAGCAGCGGCAGCTGCGGGCGCCGGGAAGATCCTCAGAGGAAAGAGCGCGAAGGACGGAATGACCATCTGCGTTGGGATGAAACCGGTGGAATTATACTGGAAACCGGAGGACAACTCCGGGAAGAATGATCCAAAAGGACACTTATTTGTCGTGGGGATCGGCCCCGGAAACCCCGAAGGGATGACCGGGCAGGCTGCGGCAGCCCTCGAGAACAGCGATACGATCATCGGCTATTCTGTCTACAACGACCTGGTAAAACCGTATTATCCTGACAAGAGATATCTCACAACGCCGATGACCGGAGAAGAGGCGCGCTGCAGGATGGCGATCGAAGAGGTGAAGGCGGGGCATACTGTTGCCCTGATCTGCAGCGGTGACCCGGGCGTTTACGGTATGGCCGGCCTTGTGCTGGAACTTGCCGGGAAAGAGAAGGAAGACGACAGGTCTTGCGGGACGGATATCGACATCGAGATCATAAGCGGCGTGACGGCGGCGCTCAGCGGCGCGGCTCTTCTGGGAGCCCCGCTGGTGCACGATTTTGCCGTGATCAGCCTCAGTGACAGGCTGACGCCGTGGGAAAAGATCGAAAAGAGATTAAGGGCCGCAGCGGAGGCGGATCTGTGCATCGTCCTGTACAACCCGTCGAGCCGGGGCAGGAAGGAGCATCTGCACAGAGCGGCTCAGATTCTCGCGGAGCACGTGCCTCAGAGCCGGGTCTGCGGGATTGCGGACAGGATCGGCAGAGAGGGCGAAAAGACCAGAGTGATGACACTCGGGGAACTGGCGGATGCAGAGACAGACATGTTTTCGACAGTTTTTATCGGAAACAGCAGCACAAAGCGGCTGGGCAACAGAATGGTGACGCCGCGCGGATACAGATCGGAAAAGTAAGAAGGAGCAGACAATGAGTGAATTTGGCACAGAGATCCTTATCTTTGCAGGGACAACGGAAGGGCGCGAACTCGCGGAGCATCTTGCGGGGGCAGGAGTGCGCTGCACGGTGAGTGTGGCGACGGAATACGGAGCGCAGATCCTCGGACCGGGAAAAGGGCGGACTGTCCTGCAGGGAAGACTCACACAGGAGCAGATGGAATTTCTGATCCGTGAGGAGGGCTATACCTGCGTCGTTGATGCGACCCATCCTTTCGCGACGGAGGTTTCGGCGCAGATCAGAAAAGCCTGCGAGGAGACAAAAGTTCCTTATCTGCGCCTTGCAAGGGACACGGAAGGGGAACTGCCTGATGGCGGGTTTGGAATATATGAAGCGGCTTCGATGCAGGAGGCGGCGAAGATCCTGCGCGGCATACCCGGCAACCTGTTTCTTACGACAGGGAGCAAGGACCTGCCTCTTTTGGCCGAAGAGATCGGAGAGCCCCAAAGACTGTATGTGCGCGTTCTGCCGTCGGTAGAGAGTCTGAATATCTGCATGGAGTGCGGGATTCCCGCCGGGCACCTGATCGCCATGCAGGGTCCTTTCACACAGGAACTCAACGTGGACATACTATTGCAGACCGGGGCGAGGGCAGTACTCACCAAAGAGAGCGGCAAAGTCGGCGGATTTGACGAGAAGGTCTCAGCCGCAAAAGAAGTCGGGATCCCGGTAGTAGTTGTCCGCAATCCGGAAAAAGGGTCAAAAGACAGTGACCTTCTGTCCTTTGAAGAGGTTTTGGAGCGCCTTGCGAAGATCACAGGGGTCCGCGCGTTGGCGCAGCCGGAGCGGGAATATGTCATGGTCGCGGCGGGACCCGGCGATGCGCGCCATCTGTCGGAAGAAGCCAGAGAGGCCGTGGAAGGAGCGGATGTCGTATTCGGTGCTCCGTCGGTCATCGCGCGGGCGAAGGAGACCGGCCTCCTGAGAGCCGGCAAGCTCAGCCAGCCTTTCTATAAAGCACGCCAGGTCCTCCCTTTCATGAAGGAGCATCAGGAATTGCGGCGCGCGGCAGTCCTTCTGTCCGGCGACACAGGCCTCTACAGCGGAGCGGCGCAGCTTCGCGCGGCTCTCGAAGAAGAGGCGGAGCCCGTCCGCTTCCGCTATCTGCCCGGTATCTCATCGGTGGCAGTGCTTGCGGCGGCCTTGCAGGTGACCTGGGAGGACGCGGTCATTCTGAGCACTCACGGAAGAGAGCGGGACGTCGTCGGCCATCTGCGCAGGGAGCGCAAAGTCTTTCTGCTCGTGTCCGGTCTGAGCGGTGTGCACAGCACTGCGGAGCTCCTGAAGAAGGCCATTGCAGGCAATGTTTTGCCTCAGGAGATTCGGATCGGTTACGGATTCAACCTGTCTCAGGATTCCGAGGAAAGCGGATTTGTTACTTTAGAGCAGCTGGAGCGCCTGGACAAGCGCGGTCTGTACATCCTCTATTTGGAGAATCCGGCGGCGGACGCCTGCCCGGTCACACCCGGTATGGAGGATGAGGCGTTTGCGCGCGCGGAGGTCCCCATGACCAAGGAGGAGGTGCGCGTGCTGGCCCTGAGCCGCCTGCGCCTGACCCGGAAAGCCGTGCTCTACGACATCGGAGCAGGGACGGGTTCAGTCAGCGTGGAGGCTGCCCGCCTGTGTCCCGACGCGAAAGTCTATGCGATCGAAAAGAAGCCGGAAGCGGCCGCGCTCCTGCGCGCAAATCTGTCAAAATTCTGCCTGCCGAACGTATCAGTCGTCGAGGCAGAAGCGCCCGAAGGGCTGCAGGAACTTCCTGCCCCCACCCATGTTTTCATCGGCGGAAGCGGTCACGCCATGCCTGAAATCCTGGATGCAGTGCTGGCTAAGAATCCGGCTGTGCGCGTGGTGGTGACCTGCGTGACTTTGGAGACACTTTCGCAGACATTGCAGGCTCTGCGGGAACTTCCCGTCACGGAGCCGGAGGTCCGCCAGATCGCGGTGTCCAGGGCGCACAAGATGGGCAGTTACCATATGATGAAGGCGCTGAATCCGATCTACCTGATCGACTTTGAGGGAAAAGCTGAATGAAACAAAACCATTCCTCAGAAATCCGAATACCGAGGATCCTGATCGCAGCGCCGGGAAGCGGCAGCGGCAAGACGCTCCTGACCTGTGCCCTCCTGCGCCTCTTTCAGAGAAAAGGGATCCGGGCGGCGGCTTTCAAATGCGGGCCGGACTTCATCGATCCCATGTTCCACAAAAAGGTGCTTGGAACGCCTTCAAGGAACCTGGACCTGTACCTGGCCGGAGAGGAAGGTGTGCGCAGGTCGTTCGCGGCGGGATGCGAAGGTGCGCAGATCGCCGTCATAGAAGGCGTTATGGGATATTTTGACGGGACAGGGGCTTCCGGTATGGAAGGCTCGTCTTATCATCTCGCTTCAGTGCTTCAGACACCTGTGCTGCTTGCGGCCGATGTGCGCGGCATGAGCCGGTCGGCAGCAGCTCTGATCAAAGGATTTACAGATTATGGCGAGCAGAAGATGATCCGCGGCGCTTTCCTGAATCGTGTCTCACCGGCTATGGCGAACCGAATTTCCGGTTGGCTGGAAAGTGAAGCGGGGATCCCTGTACTGGGGAGCTTTCCCGCGGACGACGCGCTTCGCATTGAAAGCAGGCACCTTGGTCTTGTGGAGCCCGATGAAGTACCGGACCTCCTGCAAAAGATCGATCACGCTGCAGATCTCCTGGAGCAGACGCTGAATCTGGAACTTCTGCTTGAGATCGCGAAGGGTGCACCGGTTCTGAGAGTGGAGAAGGAGCGCCTGAATAAATCTGTAACTGCGGCGGAGAGTGCCCGAGAAGATTCTGCAGCTGTGAGTGCCCGAGAAGATGCTGCGGCGAAGGCTTCACCGGTCACTATTGCTGTGGCGGAAGATGAGGCTTTTTCCTTCTACTATGAGGACAATCTGGAACTCCTGGAGGAACTGGGAGCGGAAATCGTGAGTTTCTCGCCTCTGCATGACACAAGCCTTCCCGAAGCCGACGGACTTCTTATTGGGGGCGGCTATCCGGAATTAAGAGCGCAGGAATTGGCGGCAAACACTTTTATGGTTTCGTCCATTCGCCGGGCGGCAGAACAGGGAATGCCGATTCTCGCGGAATGCGGAGGCTTTCAATATCTGCAGGAGGAACTTGTGGATGCAGAAGGAACAGCGTACAAAATGTGCGGCGTCTTGAAAGGGAGCAGTCGGATGACGAAAAAGCTGGTCCGCTTTGGTTACGTGGAAGTGAGTGGTGAAGGGCTC
>CACZJD010000041.1 GCA_902781325.1 uncultured Lachnospiraceae bacterium | reverse complement strand
CGTTCATGAGACTTGAAAAAGGTATGGAGCCAAAATATAATAACAAGTGTTATAGTATTATGAGGTGACTTCAATGCCCAAAAAACCTACAACAACAAGAGATGCAATGATAGAAGGCGCATTTCAACTGATCAGGGAAAAAGGACATGAATTTCTGACAGCAAGAAATCTTGCCGCTTTTCTCGGATGCTCTACTCAGCCCATCATGTATCAATTTCCTAATCTTGATACGCTGAGAGACCTGGCTTATCAGAGGGCAGACGCGTTTCACAGTGAATACATACTGGCAGTCGGCGATCTTTTAGAGATAGGGATGCGATATATACGGTTTGCAGAAGAAGAACCGCATTTGTTTCGATTCCTTTTTCAATCCGGCCGCTTTTCGGGATTGCGTCTGGAAGATTTGATCAAAACCCCGGAAGCAGCTGATCTGCTTACTGTAGTAAGTGCAGAAGAAGGATTGACGATGGAAAGAGCCGCTCTCTATTTTGAACCGCTGGCGGCTCTTGTTCATGGGTATGCCAGTCTGATCGCAAACAACGGAATGAGGTATGATCCAGCCGCAATCCGAGAATCATTGACTTTGATCGAGGAAGGAATAAGAAAAGGTAAAAAGAGCAATGACCAAACTGTATCAAAAGAGTGAGATCACTTTCGCGATCCTTTGGATCGCTGCTTATGTTGTCCTGAGCAGTTATGCGGATCAGCTTTCAGAGTCCATTGGTATCGTGAAATCCGCAACTGCTGTGCTGCAAATTGCGATGTCTCTTATCCTGTTTTTCTGGATCCGCAGCAATAACCTGAGCGAAAAATACGGCTTCTGCAAGTCCAAAGTTCCTGCAAAGTATTTTTTATATTACCTGCCGCTCGTCATTATCGCATCGACTGCTTTCTGGGGCGGGTTTGGGCTTCAATATGGCTTCCCGGATACACTCATGTATATGATCAGCATGTGCTGTGTCGGTTTTCTGGAGGAGGTCATTTTCCGCGGACTCCTGTTCCGGGCAATGGAAAAAGATAACCTGAAAAAGGCGATCATCGTATCCTCGCTGACTTTTGGCATTGGACATATCGTTAATCTTTTCAACGGAAGCGGAAGGGATCCGGCTTCGTCTGTGATTCAGGTTATATTTGCCGTTCTGGTCGGATTCGTGCTCGTACTGATCTTCTATTATGGAAAATCGCTGGTTCCGTGTATCATTTTCCATTCAGCAAATAATGCGCTCAAAGTGTTTGAAGCAGACGGGAGCTTTAGCCTACAGATAGAAATGGTGATGAATCTCGTGGTGATCTTCGTCGTTCTGGGAGGATACGTATTCTATCTGGTCAAGGTTTTTCCGGAGAAGGCGAAATAAAAAGAGAAAACGACCTCTGGGGTAGTTTGTCGACAGGTGTAAAATATTCTACAGTCGAGGACAAACTACCCCAGAGGTATATTTTTCACCCCAGAGGTATATTTTTCATTTGGAAAAAGACTTCTCCATTTGCTTCAGGAATCTCTCCGCGATAGGCGTGAAGCTCTGGTACTTATTCCAGATCAGGTACATCTTCATTTCCAGATGCGGGTAGAGCGGCCGGAAGACCAGGCCGCTTTCCGGTGAAGTATCGATCAGGTTGTTCAGCGTAAGCAGGATCCCCAGGCCTTCCCTGGCGAACATTGAGCCGTTATAGGCCAGGCGGAAGGAGCCCTCCAGATTTAGCCGGGAGAAATGCTCTTTTGCCCATGGCCGGATGTCGTTCTCCCAGCTCTGTTCGGACGTGAATAGAGGGAACCCTGCCAGGTCCTCCGCAGTTATGCTTTCCTTTTCAGCCAGTTCTGAATCTGCCGGGACGACTGCCCCGAAATAGTCGGCTTCCGGGAACTGGATGTAATTGTATTTTCTTACGTCCGGAATCTCGAAGATCGCGGCAAAATCCAGCAGCCCCTTGTCCAGCTTTTCCGTGACCTGCTCCGTATCGCCGCTGGTGATGTGGTATCGAAGGTCCGGATACACTTTTTTGAATTCCCGAATCTCTTTGGCAAGGTATCGGATCTGCCATGACTCCGCGAGGCCAAAATACAGATCCCCGCCGGTGATGTCATCCAAGGACAGAAATTCCTGCTCGATCTTATCCGCCATGGACACCAGGTCCTCTGCCCGATCACGCAACAGTACGCCTTCCTCAGTCAGAGCAATGCTGAAGCTGTGGCGGGTAAACAATTTTTTGCCAAGCTCTTCTTCCAGGCTTTTCAGCGCCTTGGAAAGCGTCGGCTGCGTCACATGCAGCTGCTCTGCCGCCCGGGACATATTCTCTTCTCTCGCCACTGCCAGAAAATATCTCAATGTACGAATTTCCATACTCTTCCTCCTCCGGGTTAAAACGACCTATGGGGTATCTTGTTCTCCTCGGTTAAATCGACCTCTGGGGTACCTTGTTGCAGGTCAAACGACCTCTGAGGTAGTTTTTGTTCTTGATATGCCAATAAAGAATATCATGATATTAATTATACCCATTAGCGAGATGTCTGTTAAGTCCCTATAATGAACTCACAGACAGCAAAGAAGTGTATGGGAGATACCACACATGAAGGACGAACTGGAAAAAATACTCACAAATCTCCACGACGCCGGGTGCGGAAGCGGGGAAGTGGAAAAAGCAAAGCAGCTCTATGAATCAGGCGATACAAAAGCTCTGCTCCGCTACTTCCGAAAGTGCCGATGCAGCAGGATGGAGGAGCTTCATGAGAGCCAGCGGAAAGTGGACTGCCTGGATTTTCTGATCCGGCAGACAGCAAAAACACTACAGTAAAGAATAATAAGGAGAGAAACCATGATCAGAAAAGAAGAACTCACCCTCACAAAAGAATGGGACAAGACCTTCCCGAAAAGCGAAAAAGTCGATCACAGCAAAGTAACCTTCGTGAATAGATACGGCATCACACTGGCAGCAGACATGTACATTCCCAAGAACGCGGAAGGAAAGCTTCCGGCCATCGCAGTGAGCGGACCTTTTGGCGCCGTTAAAGAGCAGTGCTCCGGTCTGTATGCCCAGACTATGGCGGAGCGAGGATTCGTTACGGTTGCTTTTGACCCTTCTTTTACCGGTGAGAGCGGCGGCAATGTGCGGTATATGGCTTCTCCGGATATCAATACAGAAGATTTCATGGCGGCGGTTGACTTCCTGTCCCTGTGTGATCGAGTTGATCCGGACCGCATCGGCATCATTGGTATCTGCGGCTGGGGCGGTATGGCTCTGAACACGGCAGCCCTTGATACCCGCATCAAGGCAACGGTGGCTTCTACCATGTACGATATGACCCGTGTGAATGCTAAGGGATATTTTGACAGCGCGGACAGCGAGGAGGCCCGCTACCAGGCGAAGGCAGCCATGTGTGCCCAGAGACTGGAAGACCTGAAGAACGGTGAGTATAAGCTGGGAGGCGGTGTCGTCGATCCCCTTCCGGAAGACGCACCTTTCTTCGTAAAAGATTACTATGATTATTATAAAACCGAGCGCGGTTACCATGCTCGTTCCCTCAATTCCAACGGCGGCTGGAACGTAATCGGCTGCGAGAGCTTCATCAATCAGCCGATCCTGCAGTACAGCAATGAGATCCGCAGCGCGGTCCTCATAATCCACGGTGAGAAGGCGCACTCCTGCTATTTCTCACGGGACGCCTATGCGAACATGATCAAAGACAGCAAGTATGCAGACAACAAGGAACTGATGATCATTCCGGGTGCCGTCCACACCGATCTCTATGACGGCGGCAGCAAGAACGCGATTCCGTTCGACAAACTGGAGTCGTTCTTCGTTCAGTATCTGCAGTGAGTGTCGGTGAAAAGATATGAATTCAGGAAATCGCCGGCGTAGAGGAAAGCACTGTTTTGCCATTGCCGCTATAATGCTGCTCCTCGCCGGATGCGCAGCAGGCGGTGCACCGGAGTCTGGCGCTGCGGAAAAAACGGGTGTTGTCTCTACGCCTGAGGAAGAGCAAAGAGTAACCTCCAGCGGCGAAAATACCGCAGCCCCACTTTCTCAGTCCGAAGGAATATTTGATCTCGAAAAGCGGACAGTGCTCTTAAACAGCGGATATGAGATGCCTGTGATCGGACTCGGAACATGGACCCTTTCCGACGACGAAGCGGAGAATTCCGTATACCATGCATTAAAGTCCGGAATGCGCCTGATCGATACGGCCAGATACTATGGAAACGAAGTCGGGGTCGGACGCGGACTTCAAAAAGCGATCGACGAAGGAATCGTCACACGGGAAGAAGTGTTCATCACCACCAAGATTTACGGTGGCAACTACGAGCGTGCAGGCGGGATCATTGATGACGCCCTGAAAGACCTGAACGTGGATTATATCGACCTGCTCCTGATCCACCAGCCGGGAGCCGATGATGAAGGCGTCTACAAGGCTATGGAAGAAGCCGTAGGCGATGGTAAGCTTCGTTCAATTGGAATCTCAAATTATTACACGAAAGAGCAGGTTGACGAAGTTCTGTCTTTTGCAACGATCATTCCGGCGGTCATCCAGAACGAAAACCATCTGTACTATCAAAATACAGAATTGCAGGATTACGTTCGTCAGTACAACATCGTGATCGAATCCTGGTATCCTTTCGGAGGCCGGGGCCACACTTCCGAGCACTTCGGAAATGAAGTCATCACTGAACTGGCTGATAAGTATGGAAAGTCTTCTGCCCAGATCATCCTCCGGTGGCAGCTCCAGGCAGGATTTATCGCAATACCGGGTTCCTCTAATCCGGACCATATTGCGGAGAATTATAATATCTTTGATTTCGAATTGACGGATACTGAGATGCAGAGGATTCGGAGTCTCGATCGCCAGATGCGGTATGAGAACTGGTGAAACAACTTAAAATTATGAACCGGGAACAGCTTGATGCTGTTTCCGGTTTTTTTGTGGTAAAGAGCCTCTGGACCTCTGAAGACCTCTGGGGTAGTTTGGCCCTCTGAAGACCTCTGGGGTAGTTTGTCGACAGGTGATGATTATTCCACACCTGTCCACAAACTACCCCAGAGGTCTCTTCATTCTTTGCTTACATCGGGAAAGCAACAGCTTCCGCATAAAGTTTCTTCAAAATATCGAGAAAAGCCTTTACGCTAGCTCGGTTGTCATCTCTGTGGGTACAGAGGACGCAAGAGAAGCTCTCCTTGCAATCGAAAGGAATCCAGGCGAACTGCCCGCTGTGGTCATTGAGAAACCCGGGTGCCAGGCAGACGCCCCTCCCGGCCGCCACATTGGTGAGGGTCGTGTCGTGGTCCGCGCTGTTGAAATAATCGATCTGCCCTGTCGCGATCAACCTGTGCTGGACCGCTTTCAGTGCCTGCGGGGATCCGCCGCCAACCATCAGCGTCCGGCCATACAGGTCCTCTTCTGTGATCAGGTTTTTGGCAGCGAGTGGGTCGTCCCGCTGCGCGATCAGGTAGATGTGGCTCTCAAACAGGTCGTGAACGTGAATGCCGGGAATCTGCCTGGTCTGCTCTTTCAGGGCGAACAAAATATCGACCTCGTTTCGAAGAAAAGTCTCGACACCACCCTCGTACTGGAACACAGGGAGAATCTGAACCTCGGGGCTCTTCTCCGCGAAAATGCGCATAGCTTCGGGCAGAAAATACACTGCCGGCCGCACCATCAGGCTGATGGATATACTGTCCTTGTATTTCGCGCTGAAGTTCTGCCCCTGCTCGATGGCGCGCTTGAGATCCTCCCTCATGGATGTGAGAAAGGTTACAAACTGCGCGCCGGCCGGTGTGAGCGCCGCGCCCTTGCCATTCCGCTCAAAGATCGTAAACCCTACTTCCTCCTCGAGAAGCCTGATCTGATAAGAGAAAGTCGGCTGGCTGACAAACATGTTATCCGCCGCCCGGCTGAAATTCAGAGTGTGGGCAACTTCTATACAGTAATCGATTTGTTTGGTGGTCATGGCGGGCTCCTTTTCTTTTAATTGACCTTCAATCGACCTCTGGGGTAGTTTGTCGACAGTTGTGGAATAATCATCATCTGGGGACAAACTACCCCAGAGGTCGTTTGCATTCAGTTATTTAATATTTAAATTAATTATATAGTGTTTGAATTGGACTTTACAATATCTGCCAATTAAAATGAGATCATAAAGAAACGCAAAACCGCATACAAAACCGGCCGACGGGCCTGGTCAAGACAGAGAATAAACTTAAGATGACAAACTAAGGAGGACAGTAAAATGGCAAAAGCACTGATCGCATTCTTTTCAAGAGCAGATGAGAACTATTTTGGCGGCGCGATGCGCTATGTAAAGGTAGGCAACACCGAGATCGTCGCAAATATCATCAAGGACCTGATCCCGGCGGATTCATTCAAAATTGAGATGAAAAATCCTTACTCTCCCGTTTACATGACCTGCATCGAAGAGGCCAAGAAGGACCTTCGGGCAAAAGCCCGTCCGGAGCTCGTGAGCGTGCCCGAGAGCATCGACGAGTACGACACCGTGATCCTGGCTTACCCGAACTACTGGGGAACGATGCCGATGGCCGTTTACACCTTCCTGGAGAGCTTCGATTTCTCCGGCAAGACTATCCTTCCGCTGTGCACCAACGAAGGAAGCGGCATGGGCTCGAGCGAGCGCGAGATCAAGAAGACCTGCCCCGGCGCGGCGGTCAAAAAAGGCCTGCCCATCACCGGCAGCGCAGCCGCAAGTTCCAAGAGCAGCGTGGAGCGCTGGCTGAAGGCGAACGGATTAATCTGAGGTCACCCACAAGAAAGGAGAACCACCATGGAATACATCACACTGAATAACGGAACCCAATGCCCTGTCGTCGGAATCGGAACTTTTATGCTCTCTCCCGCTGAGGCTCAGAAAAGTGTAAGGGAAGCCCTGAAAATGGGCTATCGCCTGATCGATACCGCAAATGCTTATGTAAACGAGCGCGCTGTTGGCCGCGGCATGAAGGAAAGCGGCGTGAAGCGCGAGGAAATCTTCCTCTCCACCAAGCTTTGGCCCAGCGAGTACGAGAATGAAAACGCCGTTGATGAGACGCTGAAGCGCCTCGGCGTAGACTATGTGGATCTCCTCTATATCCACCAGCCCGCAGGCAACTGGATGGCCGGATACAGGCAGTTGGAGAAAGCATACAAGGAAGGCAAGGCCAAGAGCATCGGCATCTCCAATTTCGAAGGCAAATACATCGAGGAACTGCAGACCAAATGGGAAATCGTTCCGCAGTTCATTCAGGTGGAGGCGCATCCCTATTTTGCCCAGGACGAGCTCAGAAAGACGCTGGACAAATATGACATCAGGCTCATGAGCTGGTACCCGCTCGGACACGGCGACAAATCCCTGCTCCAGGAGCCTGTTTTCAC
This sequence comes from uncultured Lachnospiraceae bacterium, assembly GCA_902781325.1. Taxonomy (GTDB): domain Bacteria; phylum Bacillota; class Clostridia; order Lachnospirales; family Lachnospiraceae; genus CAG-791. The sequence continues at coordinate 10,221 of CACZJD010000041.1, read as the reverse complement.
GAAACTGGCACAGAAATATGGCAAAACATCGGCACAGGTCATTCTTCGCTGGCACACGCAGATGGGCTTTGTCGTGATCCCGGGCAGCAAGAATGTCGATCACATCCGCGACAACATGGACATCATGGACTTCTCACTTACCGCCGAAGAGATGGCTGAGATCGCGAAGCTCAACAAGGGCACCCGCTACTACATAAGGACCGATGAGGCGCTTGCCGGTTTTGCATCCTGGAGACCGGCGTTCGAGCAGGCGTAATACAGATCAAAAAGGACACCGTTTCGGAAAGGAGATGCCTTATGGATGTCTTTGAAAAACTGAGGAATGGGGATCCGGTGGATATGAAGTCTGCGGAATACCGCCCCGCCGTCGAAGAATTACACAGAGCAAATAAGGCGCTCTTCCACCTAAACCATGCCGAGCCGCAGACGGAAGGATGGAGCCGCGCTTTCAGAGAGCTGTTTGACGGACAGCAGCCTGAAGGCCTTGGCCTCTTTACACCGGCTCAGATAGATTTTCCGAAGCAGATTACCTTTGGAAAGCATGTTTTTATCAATCACAATTTCACTGCCATATCGATCGGCGGGATCAAACTGGGCGACAATGTCCAGATCGGCCCCCATGTGACCATTGTGACCACAAATCATGATTTTAAAAATCGCAATGAACTTCGATGCCGCGAGGTCATCGTCGGAAACAATGTCTGGATTGGCGCGGGCGCCAGCATCATGCCCGGCGTCCATATCGGAGACAATGCAGTGATTGCGGGCGGCGCTGTTGTAACACAAAACGTGCCTGCCGCTGCCGTGGTCGGCGGAAATCCGGCAAAAATTATTCGACAGTTGGAAGAGGTCTCAGAATGAGAAAAAGGATTCTGCTAACTATGGTTTTGATCGGCTGTTTTTTGGCCAGTGCCTGCAGCAGCGGGCAGGCCGCGAAGCCGAAGGCCGGTTCAACAGTCGAAACAACCAAAGTAAAAGAAACAACAGATGCTGACATTGCTGAGAACATCGATGAATCGAATTCAGCCGGCCAGGCAGAGCCTGAATCTGAGGAAGGAGCCACATCAACTATGGGATATGATTTCGGGGAATTTCCAAACGTGAATATCACGGGGATCGATCTCGCTTCCCTAAGCGATGAGGAGCTTGCCGTTCTATATGCACAGGCAAAATATTGCCAGGCAATGACGGACGCGGATATCGAAGTCATGCGTGAGCTGGTCTCGGAGGATAAGGCCTTTACCCATATGAGCGGGCTGCAGCAGACAAGAGAAGAATATTTTGCCGATGTCGCCGACGGAAGCCTTAATTACTTCACGATTGGGATCGCAGATCCTGTGATCATGGTGGATGGCGATATGGCACAGCTCACTTACACTTCTGTCCTGAATGCCAACGCATACGGGGCAAGAGGAACCTTCCATATGAAAGGCACGCATCACTATGAGAAGCGGGACGGAGCCTGGATCATTGTAAATCCGTGAAAACGACCTCTGGGGTCATTTGCACATCAAGGAGAGAATTCGAGATGATTTTTGACAGAAATGAGAAAAAAGAAGTGATCGCGCTGCTCGGCGCAGGAAGTATGGGAACCGCAATCGTGAGACGGATCGCCGCAGGTCGAAAGATACTGCTGGGCGATATCAGCGAAAAGAGCCTTGAAAAGGTCTCGCATGACTTTAAGTACAGCGGATACGATGTTGAGACAATGATCGTGAATGCGCTGGATAAATCTTCCGTGGAAGCTTTTGCACAGAAGGCAGCTTCCCTGGGTGATGTCAAGTATTTCATCGACACAGCGGGCGCATCTCCGAACCAGGCTAAGCCGGAGCATATTCTCGCTCTGGATATGGTCGGCACCGGATACGCTGTGGACGCCTTCGGAAAAGTGATGGCGAAGGGCGGCGCCGGGCTCATAGTGGCGAGCCAGACCGGTTACATGTATCCGATTCCTTATGAAACAGAACTTGAGATCCTGAACACGCCGACAGAAAAGCTTATGGATCTGCCCTTTATCAGAGAGACAGCTATGCAGAGATCCGGTATTGCATACATGATCGCAAAACGCGTGAATCAGCTGCAGGCACAGAAAGCTGCCGCCACTACATGGAAAGCGCGCAGGGCGCGGATCAATACCATCAGTCCGGGTGTGATCGTTACTCCGCTGGCTTACGATGAGTTCGCTGCGGCTGGAGAAGGCTACCAGAAAATGGTGGATGCTTCTGCGGCAGAGCGCTGCGGAACCTCGGATGAGATCGCGGAGGCAGGCGCTTTCCTTCTCGGAGAGCATGCAGGCTTTATCACCGGTACCGATCTTCTAATCGACGGCGGCGTGATCGCATCAATCAGGACAGGAGTGTACAAGCTGCACTGATCTGGGCAAAGCGACCTCTGGGGTAGTTTGTCGACGGTTGTGGAATAATCCTCATGTGTCGACAAACTACCCCAGAGGTCAAGCACAGAGGTCACAAGCACAAGAAGAAAGGACTCCTTATGAAAACAAGAATGCTGCGGGATATCGTGGTGTCCGAGGTGGGTATGGGCTGCATGGCACTCTCCCACGGATACGGAAAGATTCCCCCTGAAACATACAGTATCGAAGCGATCCGGAATGCCTATGACCACGGCTGTAACTTTTTTGACACAGCTGAAGTGTACAGTCCGAATCTTGCGGGAATCGGCCACAACGAACTGATCGTTGGAAAAGCCCTCAAGGATATCCGAAAAAATGTAGTGATCGCCACAAAGCTTATGCCCTCACGGATGGGTTCCCTGTTCGGAGGCGGAATGTATAAGACTGTGAAGGATCATCTGCTCGCTTCACTTGACCGTCTGCAGACAGATTATGTTGATATTTACTACCTTCACAGGACACACGGCGTCTCGGTAGAAAAGGTCGCCGAAGCAATGGGCAGGCTGATCGACGAAGGCCTGATCCGCGGCTGGGGTCTCTCCCAGGTGGATGTGGATGTGATCGACCGCGCACAGAGAATTACACCTCTTGCGGCGATCCAGAACATCTACTCCATGGTGGAGCGGGATTCCGAGGCAGAGATCATCCCCTACTGCATAGAAAACAACATCGGCTTCGTGCCCTTCTCTCCCATCGCCAGCGGTCTACTCTCCGGTAAGATCACTCCTCAGACGCAGTTTGAGAGAAACGACGATGTTCGTAACTGGGTGCCTCAGCTCTCACGGGCCAACATAGCCGGCAACCAGCCCATCGTAGAGATGCTGAAGGAGATTGCACAGAAAAAGGATGCTACGCCGGCTCAGATTTCTCTGGCCTGGATGCTTCACAAGTATCCCAATGTAGTCCCGATTCCCGGGTCGAAAAACAAAGAACGAATCGTGGAAAACCTTAATTCCTCAGATGTTGAACTAACCGATGAAGAATTTACTGCGCTTGAGGAATCCTTGAATGCACTAAAAGTTTACGGACACCGCGGACTTGGCGGTTTTTAAAATGACAAGCGACCTCTGGGGTCGTTTGTCAACAGATATAGAAATAATCCTCATATGTCAACAAACTACCCCAGAGGTCAAGCACCACAACGCAGGAGGCAAATTATGAAAAAAGGAATAGCACTTATTTTGACAGCAGCTCTGCTTCTGACTGGCTGCGGCGGCGCATCAGCACAGACAAACACGCAGGAAAAGACAGATGCGGCACAGGAAGAGGCTGTTGTAACTGAAGAAGCATCGGCGGATGAAGCTGTGAAAACGGAGGCGCAGGAACCGGCCGCAGCAGAAAACACCGATACCGCAGCCGAAGAGGCACCTCAGGAGACAGCCAACGCGGCTTCCGACACCCTGGTCCTCTATTTCTCCCGCACAGGAGAACAGTATGTGGTTGGCGTCATTGACAAGGGGAACACCGCCATCGTTGCAGAGATGATCGCGGAACAGACGGGCGCGGACATGTTCGAGGTCCTCCCCGCGGACGACCACTACCCCATGACCTATGAGGCTCTGACAGACGTGGCCAAACAGGAGCAGAACGAAAATGCCCGTCCCGAATACAGCGGTACTCTGCCGGATCTGTCAAAATACAGCACGATCTTCATCGGTTCTCCCGTATGGTGGGGCGACTGGCCAATGATCATGTACACCGTGTTTGAGAACAACGATTTCTCCGGCAAGACACTTATCCCTTTCTCCACCCACGAAGGAAGCGGCCTCTCCGGATTCGATAAGAAGCTCGCAGGCGCCTGCCCCGACTCGACCATCGGGAAAGGTCTGGCTATAGAAGGAAACGACGCCCAGAACAATCAGGAGAAAGCGAGGGAATACGTTAGTGGGTGGCTTGCGGAGCTTGGGTTTTGATATGGCAGGGCGAAATGACGAACAGCTGATCCGCGATGTCTATATCAAGATGTATGAAGGGATGATCACAAAGGATGAGGCGACTCTCCGGGAAGCACTGGATGACAGTTTTGTCCTTGTGCATATGACCGGAATGCGTCAGTCCAGAGAAGAATTTATTAATGCTATTTTGAACGGAACTCTGAATTACTATTCTGCCGAACATGAGAACATGCCCGTGGAGATCTCCTCTGACGGCACAGCAGTACTCACAGGGCAGTCCTATGTTGCGGCAGCTGTGTTCGGCGGCGGAAAATCCAACTGGCGCCTGCAGCAGAAATGCAGCCTGAAGAAAATCGGCGGTACGTGGAAGATCACCCGCAGCGTGGCAAGTACGTATTGAGTTGGGAAAAGGAGTCAAGCGACCTCTGGGGTACCATTTGGCACCATTCAGCTTTACGCCGTCTCCACTCCCATCTCCTTGAGCTGTTTCTTGAGGAAGCGAAGCTGACCGCCCGCAAGAACAACTTCAAGTTCATTGTCTGTGCACTCGAGCCGCACCTCGAATGCAAATCCCTTTGTTTTGTCACTGACAGTGACCTTTCTGGTCGGGATCTGACCCGGAAGGTCCCTGATCTCCAGCTCATCTCCCAGTTCAATCCTGTCATAATCCTCACTGTTCTCGAACAGCATGGGAATAATACCGTGGTTAATGAGATTTCCCTTGTGAATACGGGCTATACTCTTAGCCACAACGCACTTAACGCCGAGATACATAGGATTGATCGCCGCATGCTCGCGGGATGAGCCCTGACCGTAGTTCTCTCCGGCAATGATGATGGATCGCCCCATCTCCTTCGCGCGCTTAGAGAAATCTGCATCATAACGCATGTAGCAGTACTGCGACATGAGCGGAATGTTCGAGCGCATGCTTGAAAACTCCGCACTTGCGGGAGTAATGTCGTCTGTGCTTATGTTGTCTCCGCCCTTGAGACTGACCGGAACCCTGAGATCTTTGCTCAGTTCCTCAGGTACAGGCAGGAACCGGATATTGGGGCCCTTTTTGATCTCGATCTTCGCGGCTTCCTCGGCGGGAAGAGGTTTTATCAGCATGGAATCGTCAATCCTATAGAATTCAGGCTCTGTGACATCAGCGAGGATCTTTACCTCCTCGCCCATGATCTCTTCTGCCGTCGCAAAAGTCCCCCTGATCGCAGTCGCCGCCGCTGTCTCAGGACTTACAAGATAAATATCGGCATTAGGATTGCCGGCTCTGCCGCGGAAATTGCGGTTGGAAGTACGCACCGCGACACCGTTAGTAGGCGGCGTCTGACCGATCGCGCAGCAAGGGCCGCAAGCCAGCTCCAAAACACGCACGCCCGCGTCAATCAGCATTTCCAGATAGCCGTCCCTGAGAAGCTGTTTATAGATCTGCCTGGAGGCAATGCCAAGCGTGCAGCTTACATCCTCATGTACGTGATGACCGCGCATGACGAGCGCCGCCTTCGCACAGTCCGCATAACTTGCATTCGTGCAGCTCCCGATGAACACCTGCTGTACCGCCTTTTTCTCCACTTCCTCTACCGGCTTTACATTATCGGGCTGGTGAGGGCATGCGACGAGAGGCCTCAGAGAACTCAGATCGAGTTCTATCACTTCATCGTACTCGGCATCCTCATCAGGAAGCAGGTCAAAATAGTCCTCTTCCCGCCCCTGTGCTCTCAGAAACTCGCGGACTCTCTCATCTGCCGGGAAGATCGATGTAGTCGCGCCCATCTCTGCGCCCATGTTGGTGATCGTCAGCCTCTCCGGAACCGCGAGGCTGAGCGCTCCGGGACCAACATACTCATATACCTTGCCCAGTCCGCCCTTAATGGTTTCTCTGCGGAGCATTTCAAGGATCACTTCTTTGGCATTGACGCCCGCCGCAAGCCTGCCTGTCAGATAGACCTTGACAACACGGGGCATGGTCAGCCTCATCGGAACACCGGTCATCGCAGTCGCGACGTCCATTCCGCCGACACCGATCGCTATCATTCCCGCCGCGCCGCAGCTGGGTGTATGACTGTCGCCGCCCATCAGCAGTTTGCCGGGCTTAGCAAATCTCGCTAGCTGCACAGTATGGCAAATCCCGTTGCCGGGCCTTGAGACATGCACGCCAAATTTCTTGGCGGCAGACTGCAGATAGATGTGGTCATCCGGCGTCTTGAAGTCGATATAGAGCAGGTTGTGATCCAAGTAGGAAACCGCAGACTCGATTCCGATCCTGGGAAGTCCTATCGCCTCAAAAGCCAGATACGTCATTACAGCGTTAATATCATGTGTGATGGTCTGATCCACTTTCAGATAGATTTCGTCACCGGGCTTCATCTCCGATGGCTTTGCCAAATGATCGCGAAGGATCTTCCTTGTCAAGTTCTCTCCCATGGTTATCACCTCGTATTATGTGACAAGAGTGCCTTTTTCGGCGCTCACCTGTTCATAATTTCAGAATACTGTCTTTACGAGAATCAATCAAGGTTCTGCCTTGGGTCTAGGGGACCTCTGGGGTAGTTTGTCGGCACCTGTCGACAAACTACCCCAGAGGTCGCTTCAATATGGTAGAATAACCCCTATCAATACCACTACAGGAAGCGTCGGGAAAGGGAATGAGATGAACATGACAGAACCGGCCATCAAATACAAAAATACAGTCCCCGGGACATTCGTGCGCAGGGTGAACCGCTTTGTCGCAGAGGTGATGATTGACCAGAAGACCGAAAGGGTCCATGTTAAGAATACCGGCCGCCTGCGGGATCTCCGTCTATAAGGAGGGGCTGGAATGGGTCAATATCGACAGCCTTGTGCCCAACAAGCTTATGAAGCAGTATCTCATGAGCTTAGACTATGATGTGGTGAAGCCTGAATATACCTTTGGGGATTCCCGATTCGATTTCTACATGGAGCGCCAAGGTGAGAAATATCTGACGGAAGTAAAGGGCTGCACATTGGCGGCGGATCTGGAACGAGGAACCGGGCTTTTCCCAGACGCACCTACAGAACGAGGTGTAAAGCATTTAGACGAACTGGCTGCCGCAGCCAAAAAAGGGTATCACTGCCAGGCTGCCTTTGTGATCCAGATGAACGGGATCCACACTGTTTTGCCAAATGATGATACACACCCGGAGTTCGGACAGGCGCTTCGCAGAGCCGCCGCTGCCGGAGTTCAAGTTGCATTCTACGAATGTCATGTTGAAGCGGACAGTATAATAATAACGGGTGTTAACGACAAACAATAGGAATGAGAGGGCTTACGGCCGATGAAAGAAAACGAAGAATTATCACTGATCGAAGATGCCGCCGCATATGTTCAGGAGCTCTTTCGCACAAATGCAGGCGGTCACGACGCCGATCACACTATGCGCGTCTACAGGAATACATTGCGGATCGCGGAAAACGAGCCGGATTGCGATGTACGGATCGCTGCTCTGGCGGCGCTTCTTCATGATGCGGACGACCATAAATTGTTCAGTACGAAGAATAACGCGAACGCGAGGACCTTTCTGGAGGCGCATCAGGTGCCGCGACAGACGATCGACCGGATCTGCGGAGTGATCAATTCTGTGTCTTTTAAGCAGAACAAAGGAAAAGCGCCCGACACTCCCGAAGGGAAAGTCGTGCAGGATGCGGACCGCCTGGACGCCATGGGGGCCATCGGCGTTGCGAGAACTTTTGCCTATGGCGGCGAGCACGGCCGGTCAATGGCTGAGTCCGTCCAGCATTTTTATGACAAGCTTCTGCGCCTGAAAGAGATGCTTTTCTGGAAGCTTTTTTGAGGGAATATTTTGAAGAGGAAGGGGCAAAATAGTGATCATACGAATAACTGATGATTTTGACCCGGATCGGATCGCGCAGAGCGGCCAGTGCTTCCGATGGGAGAAAAAGGAAGGCGAAACCTGGCGGATCATTGCAGGAAAGGCCTGCCTGTACTTGACTTCGCTGGGCGATGACTTATATGAGTTTGAGTGTACGGAAGACGAATATGAGAACTTCTGGCGGCAATATTTTGACCTGCAGGAGAACTATCAAAATATACGCAGCCGAATCGACCACGAAGAGGATCCCTTTCTGTGGCAGGCGGCGGAACAGGAAAAAGGCATTCGCATCCTTCGGCAGGACCCCTGGGAGATGCTGATCACTTTTATCATCTCGCAGAACAGGAATATCCCGGCGATCAGGAACTCCGTGGAGCTGCTCGCGGAGAGATGTGGCGAAAAGAGGATCGACTCCAGAGGCGCAGGCTTTTACGCATTTCCGGAGCCCGCTGCGCTGGCGGCACTTCCTGAAGACGATCTGAAATCCTGTAAACTTGGGTACCGGTGCAAATATGTGCACGCGGCTGCAGAAGCAGTCTCAAATGGGGACATTGACCTCTGGAGTCTCCTGGCTGCAGACGAAGCTTCCACAATTAACGCATTGACGAAGCTGTTTGGTGTGGGAACGAAGGTAGCAAATTGCGTCTCTCTTTTCGGGCTGCACCACGTCAATGCCTTCCCGGTCGATGTCTGGATCCGGCGCGTCCTGGATGAACAATACCCGAACGGCTATCCCTATGAGAAATATGCGCCTTATAACGGGATCTACCAACAGTATATGTTCGCGTACTACAGGCACAAAGACTGAACGAAAAACGACCTCAACGAAAAACGACCTCTGGGGTAGTTTGTCGACAGGTGGAAATTATTCCACATCTGTCCACAAACTACCCCAGAGGTCGATTAAGCTTAATTCACCATATCGTTCAGAAAATCTGGCCGGGCAGCTTCAGTTTCTCCTTAAGAGGAAAATCCTGATCGAATGCCTCCACATCTGCATCATCCACGTAGTAGCCCTGCGGCGTTTGGTATACACCGGTGATGCCGTCGAGGTACCCCGGAATCAGTTCTTTGCAGAGGAAGAAAGAGTCGTCCGCGCCCTCCGGCAGGTCGTGATAACGAATGCCGAAATTGCGGGCATAGTCAAACCCGCTCTTGCCGTAAAAACCGATATTGCCCTCAAACAGAACTGCGCCAAAGCCCATGGCAGAAGCCTGCTCAAGCGAGTAATCCAGCAATTTTTTGCCATATCCGTGCCGCTTAATTTCCGGTGTAATGCCGATCGGCCCCATAGTCAGAACGGGGATCACCCTGCCGTCATCGGCGTTGATGACCGTGCGCATGAACATATTTTGGCCGATCAGCGCGCCGTCCTTCTCCATTACGAAATCCAGTTCCTTCACAAACGCCGGATCGTCCCGGAGCCTCGCGGACAAGGTTTTCGACTGCTCTCTGCTCTTCTTTCTTTTCCAAACGGATAGTATAGTCATTTGTATTCATTTTTTAGCCTCCTGAATTTTGTTGGTAGTGTCAAGTTCACTACCTGTTTTTAGTTCATAAGCCTTGATTTTATGGGAGATTCAAATAAAAAGAGCATTGACCTCCCTTTTTGGTATAATGTCAGCGACCAAACCTTCACTAGTCCAAAAATGAGGCAATGCTCGTGAACATTATACTTTATCTTCTTCAGTTATGCCATCAGCTTTATCAGCAAAACTGCTGGCTGATCAACTTTATCTGTAGATATATCCCGCTCAAGCAGTGGGCCTTCGACGATTCCCATTCCCCCAAGTATCAGAGGTTCAAGGTCGATCAGCTCCCGAAGATTGTCTACCATCATCAGGACTGGAACTGGAAGGATCTCAACAGTTACTACACATGGAAATACGGAAAGCCGGTCAAACCCGTGCGGCGACGCTCCGAGTGCAACATTCCGGAGGATTGCTCCTGTCCTGCCTGCAATGCTCCCCAGCCTTACCTGTACCGCAATAACGGCAAAGCCGGCCAGTTGATGTGCAAAGTCTGCGGGACCCTTTTCTCACCCGATGAGAACCGTTTCTCC
>CACZJD010000040.1 GCA_902781325.1 uncultured Lachnospiraceae bacterium | reverse complement strand
ATATTTTTTGTTTCGGCATCGCCGATTAAAATACCATCCATCACTACTTGTGCCATTTCTCCTGCTCCTCCAATACTCTGATATAGGCTTCTGGCATTTCCTGAATCATATTTTCCTCACCAATGATGGGCACAAGATCTTCTTTCATGAATACCGGTATATCAAGCGCATGCGCCTGTTCTGTCAGGGAATATGCCCAAGCAGGCTTTGTATGAACCTTCCTGCTTTGTGCACCGGTCATGGTACCGACAACAATCCAGTCGACTCCCTGCAAATCAACTTTGCCCGGATCATCAAACAGCGGCTCAAAGGTTACGTGATAGTGCTTTGCTCTCACATTCTCCCGTAGGGCGTCAACTCTCCAGAGCTCAGAGCGCCTTGTCACCGTCACGCCAAACCACGCGTTTTCAAGATCGGTGTCGATGTTCAGAAGATCTGGACGCTTGGAGAGGAAAAGAAATTGGTGCTGCGGATTCTGCCGCATTCTCGTGAAGACCTTATCCAGCCATTCCTGCTTCCAAACTGCAAGGTCACTCATGCCTGTCAGCAGAAAGTTCTGCGGACGCCGCTTTTCCATCAAACGCAGCTTATTTGGGAAAAATTCAGGCTTTGCAAAATCATCAATCATATGCCAGCGCTTAACGTTATTCCGTGCGTAGCAATAATCGCACCCAACAGTGCAGCCGATGACCAGATTCATGTTCTGGATCTGATCCTTGATACATACAAACATTTGCTTCCTTTCTCATTTGACAGGCGACTACAGCCGCTCTTCCACATTGGCAAGCACTCTGCGGAGATATTCCTCAAGCTGGGCGATTTCATCTTTACTGAAGCCCTTGTAATAAATATTGCTGATTTCTTCAGTCACTTCTTGGTAATCCTTTTCCAGTGATTTTGCCTCATCTGTGAGATAGATCAAAATTTTCCTTCGATCCTTATCACCTCGGTCTCGGCGAATTAAGGAAGCCGCCTCCATGCGATCTAGCATACTGGTAAGCGTTGTCAACGCCAGTCCTGTTTCTTTTGATAGGTCGCTGATCGGAACACCGTCCTTCTGCCAGAGAACGTAGAGTATCCGCCCCTGAGCACCGTTAAAAGCATCAATTTTCTTTTCGGCCAGAATTCGCTCAAATACACGGCCACCGACCTGCTTGATTCGAGTAATTAAAAATCCGCCTTGAGTACCCATGATAAGCCTCCCTATAAAAGAAGGGCAGCTATCTGCCGATAACTGCCCTGTAGATCTTATTTCTGCTGTGCAGCAGCAAATTCCGCGTAACCCTTCCAACCGTACACAGCATCTACATTTTCGTCACCGTAGACGCCTTTGACATCGCAGAGATGAACAACGTGATCATCAGCATCCATCGTTTGAGCAACTGTCGCATGGATGAGCATCTTGCAGGGAACCGGCGCTTTAATGTTGGTGCCGTCAATGTCCTGCATAGTCAGTCCAACCTTTGCCGCTTTATCTGTATCCCGACCGGAGCAGGTTCCACATCCGATCAGTGCACCGGTCAGCTCAACACCGGGCACCGCAATGACAACTTCCTTCTTTTCAGCAAGCAGCTCCAACGTGTATGCGCCTTTGTTCAGGGAGAACATGATTTTTCCGGGATTGGTAGAAGCAATCGTCCACCAAGCCAGTGTACACATATTAGTGCTCCCATCCGGCTTTTCGGTGCACACCAGCACCATGGAGTTGGGAGAAGTGAAAGCTGGGATGTTGCCAACAGTAATCTTATTTCCGTTTCGGATTATACTATATAGAAGTACTTATGTCAATAGGGAGATTGTAAATCTCACATCTTTTTTTGCTTCAAATGCTCGCTAACAAACAAAAAACAGCCGGGTAAATACCCGACTTCACAAGAAGGCTCGAACGAGCCCTTTTTGCCCGAAAAACGAGCCCTCCGTTCACGCCGCCTGAATCCGTATCAAAGACGTAGTGCAGTTTTCCAGAATACTTGCTTCCTTACTAAGTGTAAATAGCGATACCATATAGTCAGCAATGACTGAAGAAGTAAAAACCTGGCCCAAATCCGGGTTGTTCATCGAATAACACCTCCTGAAAATAATGCTAAAAGAGTAATCGATATTCTACTCTTCAATAACTTCCATTAGGTCGCCAATATACTGCTGATAGAGTTGATAGAAAATCATATTGAACAAGAATATGCTTTGGTGATATGTATCCCCTGCCATCATGACAGGGGTGGTCCGCTTATGCAGACATCCAGCTGCCTTCCGCAAGCAGATCCGTCAGTTCGTCAAAGACAAATTCCTTTGTCTTCTTAATGATAAAGTCATAAAGATCCTGCTGAAGACCTTCTGCCAACACTTTTCGTGAGCAAAAGCCTGCTTCGTTTCGAAGTATTTCCAACAGAAGCGTCATGTGCTCATGGCAATAAACATTGTACTTTTTCAGAAGATCTATGTGATCCTCCCTGGCAATGAATCGCTCATACGCTTCCGGATAATATACTTTCAGGTATCCTGCATACAGGCAGCCAAAGTAACCAACGTTCTTACGAGTAATAGCTCTTTCCATAGTTTGAATCTCCTTTTATTGTTCGAATCTGTTTTTTTGTTGGTTGTGGGACATTTTGTCCCACAACCTATTTGATGTGGCAGTGGTCATTTTGACCACTGCCTCTTTCTTTTTTGGTGTGGGTACTTTTTACCCGGACCACTTTTTTCAGTATTATCTCTCCTCCTCAACTCCTTTCTTCCCATTGCCGGAGCGTCGCCTTTCTGCCTCTCTTTGCTGTGCCTCAAGGCGTCTGGCTGCCAATTCCTTCAACGCACTGACCTTTTGTTTCTGTGTCCTGGGCTTGATCTTAAATTCCTCCTTTCCCGTATCGCCCAGTGTTTCTTTCAGTGATTCCAGTTTTGCTTTTGCAGCCTTATACGCTGCTTCCGCGCTTTTCACATCGTCGAACCCATGTTGTTTCGGTATGGCCTCCATCTGCGTTCTGGTGAGATCGATCTGCCGTCCGATACCGTCGATCCGGTCTTCCAGGGCTTTCCGTTCCTTCCTGTGGAAGAGATCCCGGGGAGTTGTATCCAGTACGTCCTGCATAGATTTCTGCTGTTTCTGCAGGGCGTACAGCTTACGGTTAGCCTTGTTCAGCTTCTGATGAACCGCGTCGAGCGGCATGAACTCTGCTTCCGCATTTCGCAGATCTGCTGCCGTCTCCGTCTCCGGTTTTGGAGAAACGGCATCCTGTTTCTCGCTGGTTTCTTTCGTTTTTTCGATCTCTGCCAGAGTGTTCCGCATCAGCAGATCCAGGAACTCCTGCAGCACAGCGATGGCAAACCGTATGATCTGAGAGAACAGGCTCGGGTCATTTCCGTTCTTTTGAATCGACTCTGAGACCTTGGAAGTGATCTCTTCGGTCTTGAACTCTGTTACTTCTTCATGAGATCCTCCGGCGATCAGGACCTGGTCAACTGTCCGGTTCCATTCCTGCCGGAGCTCATTGTCAGCTGTGATCACATCCTCCAGCGGATTGTTTTTTCCGATCTTCTTGGTGGGGAGGTATGGGCTAGAAGCGTCAAACACCTGCTGGCGCTCTTCCGGCGAGACGAGCTGATTGATCAGGTCGGTGTACATCTGTTTTGCCTCTGGGAGGAAGCCCCGAGATTTGAAAATGTCCTTTCTGCCGGAGAACCATTTGATGTCATAAACACCTCCCTTCACAAGGATCCGGCAGCTCGGTCTGACATTCCCGTGTTCATCCAGGATCTCCTTTTTTGTTCGAACATGCCGGCCGTCTTCATCGAAAAACATATTTCGGGCCGCACGCTTCACCTCCGTTTTCTCCAAAACGTCCCGGTCAGCAAACACCAGATGGATGTGATAGTTGGTCATAGCCTTGTTGTGATGGAGCGCTGCGGCACACTGGACACCGTACTTTGATCTGAACTTTTCGGTAAACTGCTCCAACAGTTTTTTTGGATCAGATGCCTGCAGACTTTCCGGAAGCGCGATGATGAGCTCCCGGGCTTCGATGCATTTTCCGGTTTTTTGATGACTGCGCCAGAAGTCGAATTGTGCCTGTTCGGAAAGCCGCTGCCAAAATTCCGGCGCCACCGTGCCGTAAAAAGCGTAAAGATGTTCCTGGCGTTTTGGATTGCTGATATAGTCGACCCGTCCCTGAACGTCAGTCAGTTTTGTCGTTCTTACAAAAGAATGCCGTGCCACGTCATCACCCCCTCTCGCTTGCGAGCCCCCGGAGGGCGAAAGACTCTTTTGTCATAAATCGCAGATTTGTGCAAAGGGGGTATTTCGCTCTCAAACGCCGAGGGCTTTGATTTTTCTGGGCTTCGTCCGTTCTTTCTTTGCCGCAAATGGGGAAATTGCCGTAATTGTCTTTTATCCATCGGTTTTCTCCGCGGAATACACTTCGGGGTTGACCACGACCATCGTGTCGGATTTTCTTCCGGGTCTCTGGACATCCTCCGCGTTTTCGATCCGGATATAGCCGTAGCTTTCCAGAAGTTCGAGAGTCGGCTGAATGCTTTCGCTGTTTTTGAAATACTTGCCCCGGCAGAGCTTTGCCAGTTCCCAACGTTTGACTGCCGTGATTTTTTCGCGTTTGATCCGTCCCAGGACGAACTGGGCTTTCTTGATGCTCAGGTCATTGCCCATCATGGAGTAGGCATAAGCCGAATGTGCTAGGAAGTACTTTCCAATCTCAATGGCTTTTCTCATGATCTCGCCCGGGATCTCGGAAGCATATTCGCCTTCTTCTGCCACATGGAGGAGACCGGCGATCCGAAGTACGGCTCCGATATACTTGGCGCCCCAATCGGAGATGATCTGTCCCTCACCGGCAAGAAATGCTTCGTGTTCGGAAAAATAATCCGAGATGATTTCGGTTGCCCGGTCGGACAATATGAGTTTCGAAGTTTCCTCCGGCTTCGGGATCGCCATCAGGCTGTAGACCAGATCCTTATAGGCTTTTGCAGTGTTTTCCGGGACGGGAGGAGAGCAGAAGACGCGGCTTCCGATCCGTGAAGGAGGAGAGGCGTACAGGAATCTGGCGATCAGACCCCGGCCTGTCATGGTCGTATTGGACATGATCTCATCCAGGACACTGGGCTGGATGGAGAGGATCGCCGACAGGGCGGGATGCGGAATATACTCCGGCTCCCGTCCCAAACGGTCCACCCGAATGGCATCCCCGCAGTGACCTTTGAGCCAGACGTCGATATTGGCCTTGCTGGAATACCGGCCCGCCATAATGTCGAAGATACCGCCTTCGGTCGATATCACGGAGAAGACTCCGCCGTTGTTTGCCAGAAGACTGGTCAGCGCCTCACTGGAACAATCATCCGCAAAGAAGCGGACATCCTTCATTTCCTCCAGATCATCGAGCTCACCCTCCAGATAGAAGAGTTCCGCTTCAGCTTCCTCATTCTCCGACTTCCGCAGCTGGTCCCGCAGGCCTTCGATCTTCCGTTCCAGGTTTTCGCGTTCCTGCCGGTTCTTCCGGATCTCCGGACCGCGCATCTCGTTGAAGTCCTTTTCGTAGTCGTAAAGGAAGCCTGTCATTTCCCGCATAACACTGGATTTGCGTTCTCCCGGCGCGGCAATGACCACGGTGTACAGACTGAGCGGTTCAGTATAACCCGGAGTTCCCTGGACCAGGAATTTACCCTGAAGGCAGACTGCCAGAACACCGATCCCGATGACCGCCGCCATATCTTCAGAAGTCTGACTGTGTGCCGCCACCGCTTTCACATAATCCTTCATGACCGCCGGAAGGCAGCCGACCGGAAAAGGAGGGAGATCACTGTCCTGCTGTTTCAAAGGGAGAAGCGGATGAAAAACTTTTGGCTGCGGCGGAGTGTATACTTCGGTGCTGCCCTCGATGGCTTTCCGGATCGTGATTGCCCCGTAGGTATCTCTTCCGTGACGCTCATCCCATTTGGGCCTCATGAGCCTTGACCTTCGGAAAAGTCTGTCCATCTGCTCGGGATCCTTTGCTGTCCAAAAAGCCAGGTGCCGGCAGAGTGCCAGATCCGCTTCGGACTGGGACTGATATCCCGAGATATCGCCGTACATCAGTTTTTTGACAGCCGGGTATCTGATCGCCTGGGCAAGCAGCTGTGAATCGCTCATCTGTACCGCGCCATTTGCGGCATTTTCTCCATTTGCCCCACGGTCTGCTTCTGGTCTTTTCATAAATCGTTCCAGAAGGACTGCAAGTTCTTTGGTTCTGTCTCCGAACGGATACCGGACCCCTTCGAAGTGTTCCCCGGTGACGGTCACATACTTGTTCGTTGCCCCGGCCACGTAGACCTCGATGCCGGATCTGTGATTCATGATATAGTAGCGGCCGGTGTCGTAGCTGAATCCGTCTGCCCTAAACAGAATGTGGATCCCATTGCCGCCCGGACTTACTTCGGTGTAGCTGTGCATCAGGTGAATGATATCTGCCGCCGGCTGCTTGATATAGCCGGAGTCTGTAATGCAGTCGTCCAGGTCGACAGCGCACAGGCCGTTGAAGATCCCGATGCCGATGCCGTCATATCCGTTTGCCTGCACTGCTTCCGAAAAAGAAACGAAGCTGCCCGGATCGTTGCTCCGTGCAGCCTCACCTGTTAATGGATGATAGGGGACCTTGGTCTGTCTGCCATTCCTGTCTTCATACCGCCAGGCGCAGAATCGGCCATGATCCTTCAGATCATCCGGTAATGCTTCATAGTTCAAGTTTTACCTCCTTTTTGAGTTGAGGGCTGTCGTGCTGTCCGGAACCATGCCGGGAACGGTCACCGCAGCCCATAAAAATAGCAGGGGCTTCCGGATAGAATCCATAGAAGTCCCTGCCGTGTTCGTTCAGGTTTTCCACTATATGATTTTTCAAAGCGAATACTGTTTCAGTATCACTCTATTTCCCAATTCAACGGCAGCATCTTTTGCTTCTGCCGCCGGTCCTATATTTTAGGACCGATATGATCTTTCCGTATTTGTCCCCGACATCCCCGGAAATGCATTCTTTGCGGGAGATCATCAGATGTCCGGCAGCTTACCGGATCCATGGGTCCTTCTGCCCCTCCGTGGTTCTCACCGAGCCGTCCTTCGACGGAAGTCTCATTATGCTGCGTCAGATCTTCGCTTATGCGCCGGTTGCTGTCCGGCTCTTACAGGCCAGCTGCCGCTCGGATCCTTTCGGATCGTCTCCGCGTTCGCTGCTGCTGTAGCTCCCTGCCACAGGTCCGTACCTGATGAAATGTCTGTTCAGTTTTTTGGCGGAGCCTTCCAGGCTTAGTTTCCTTAGACCGCCTCCGGCTGGAAGTACCCGATCTCTTCCCAGACCTTCCGATCCGGGCAGTAGTAGTTGTACTCGTTTGAGTCATCCAGCTTGATCGCGTATCCGAACCGGAAGATTCCCTGCTGCAGTCCGACCCTTACATACTGGGCGTCCTTGTGCATCGCTTTCGCGATCTCGATGATCGGAACATTTCGTCCGGTAAAGGGCGGAAGTTCCAGATAGACCTTTTCCTGTGCCATTTGCTTCACCTCCTTTCTCAAAAATATGTACTTCCAGTTCGTATTTTGATGATATCATGCTCAGGGCTTCTTGTCAATACCAAATACGAAATATTTTTTCGCATTACGCTATTGCAATTCTCACAACTGTGTGCTACAATACTCTCCGGAGGTGAAAAAGCATGAATACGACACCCTCAGATATAGGCACCAGGATCAGAGATGCCCGGAAAGCAGCCGGGATGAGCCAGACGGTGCTGGGCCAGCATCTGAACAAGACGCTCCGTACGATCCAGAAATATGAAAGCGGAGAGATTGAGCCATCCATCGCTACCATAAATGAACTTGCAAAGATCTTACATGTTTCTTCCGCAGAACTGATGGGCTATAAACGGCAGGAGATCCGGCTGGAATCCTTCGCCGATGTACTGGAAGCCCTGAACGAACTAAATAGGAAAGCCGGCATCCGATTCAATATCGATGTGAAACGGCCTCCGAATGCGGAAGGGTGGACCTGCTCTCTCACCTTCGACGGGAATGATCAAACAGCCGAACACAACGCGGATCTTTGCCTCTTCCTGGAAAGGTTCGCGGAGGAACGAGAACGGGTCGAGACCTACTGGACCGATCAGGCCTACTTCGACCGGTGGTTCGACCAGGAACTGGCCTACTATGCCGGAGTAAAGCTTCCGGACAAAGAACAGGAAGACCTGACCCCGGAAGAACGCCTAAAGCGCCGGAACGAGCTCATCGGACACATCGCGGAAGAAACAGAGTAATTCCGTAGGATTTATTCAGTGATACGGGGACAACCCCTTATCATAAATACCTGGGAGGAAAGGAAGTATGTGAAGAATTGAGAAACCCAAACGGATATGGAAGTGTAACTAAAATGTCCGGAAAACGCAGAAGACCCTGGATGGTCCGAGTGACCACAGGCTACGAGATCGATCCGGTTTCGGGGAAGCACAAGCAGAAGACTGAAATACTAGGCTACGCAGCCACGCGAGCCGAAGGAATGCAGATGCTTGCCTCCTACAATATGAACCCCTTCGATATCAAAGCCTCCAAGATCACCTTCCGAGAGGTCTACGAACAATGGTCCGCCATCAAGTATCCAACGGTATCCAAGTCGAATATCCACGGCTACGAAGCTTCCTACAAAGTCTGTGGGATGCTGTACGACCGGATCTTCAAGGATATCCGCCTGGCAGATCTTCAGCACGTAGTAGACACCTGCGGAAAGAACTACCCTACGCTGAAGAAGCTGAAAGGCCTGTTCAACCAGCTGTACGAGTACGCGATGAAGAACGATGTCTGCAACAAGGATTACTCCGAATATGTGGATATCCAACGGTACAAGGACAGAAATCCCGATAAGCGGGATCACAACAAGTTCACACGGGAGGAGGTCGACAGGCTGTGGGAGTTCAAGAACCAGCCCTATTACCAGATCGTACTGATGCTGATCTACACCGGCTGCCGCATCTCGGAGCTGCTGGCCCTGAAGAAAGAGAATGTCAATCTGAAGGAACAGTACTTCGATATCATCGCCAGCAAGACGGAGAATGGCATCCGCCGGGTCCCCATCGCGGACAAGGTCCTGTCGATGTTCAAGGCCTGGTATAAGGGCTCAAAATGCGAGCACCTGCTCTACTGCCCGGCGGGAACGGGCTTCGATTACCGGAACTATTACGACAGCTACTGGACTCCGGTAATGGAAAGCCTGGGCTTCGACCACAAGCCCCATGACACACGGCACACCTGTGTCTCGATGCTGGCCGAGGCTCAAGTGGAACCGACCATGATCAAAAAGATCGTAGGCCACTCCGGTGCCATGACACTGACGGAGAGGGTGTATACCCACCTGGATGTGAAGGTACTGCTGGAAGCGATCAACAAGATCTGAACAGAGGACCGGGGTCACGATCATAGTTTTGCTGCATAGGCAGCTTGGGAATTTGAAATATAAAAAACAGGAGACCGTCTCCTGAGAGAAGATCTCCTGTCTTATGTGAGTTTTTCGGGTTGTGAGAACTTTGCTTCATACGCGCTGCATATACGCTTCATATCGTACAAAACGCAGTGCTTTGCAGGGCCTCTCACAACTACATATAGTGGAAAAACCACGTTGTAGGACGCAATATATTGTATAGAGACGTCCTGAGAAGCGCCACTGATTAACGCTTGCTGAACTGAGGAGCACGACGTGCGCCTTTGAGACCGTATTTCTTTCTCTCTTTCATACGAGGGTCACGGGTCAGGAATCCGGCCTTCTTGAGAACGGGACGGAAATCAGCGTCAGCCTCGATCAGGGCACGGGAGATGCCGTGGCGGATGGCGCCTGCCTGGCCGGTGGTGCCGCCGCCCTTGACGGTGATCTTGTAGTCGTACTGACCCTGTGTACCGGTCAGGACGATGGGCTGGTTGACGATGACCTTGAGGGTCTCAAGTCCGAAATAATCATCAATGCTTCTGCCGTTGATGGTCATATTGCCGGTGCCGGGTGTAATGAAAACGCGGGCAACAGAGGATTTCCTTCTGCCTGTTCCGTAGTAAGTCGCTTCTTTAGCCATTGTAAATATCTCCTTTCAAACTCCGCCTGGAATCAGAACTTCAGCTCTTCGGGCTTCTGCGCCGCATGCTTGTGCTCGGGGCCTTCATAGACATGAAGCTTTCTGTACATGTCATCGCCAAGTCTTCCCTTGGGAAGCATGCCGCGGACTGCGTGCTCGACAACCTTGACGGGCTTTGTGCGGAGCATCTCACGAAGGGTGGTGTACTTCGCGCTGCCGACGTACTCGGAGTGACGGAAGTAGATCTTCTGATCCAGCTTCTTGCCGGTGACCTTGATCTTCTCTGCATTTACAATGATGACGTAATCGCCTGTATCAATGAAAGGGGTGTAGATGGGCTTGTTCTTGCCGCGCAGGACGTTTGCGACCGCGCTTGCGAGACGGCCGAGGGTCATGTCGGTCGCGTCCACTACATACCATTTCTTCTCAATATCTGCTGCGCCTGGCACATAGGTTTTCATATTGTATGTATCCTCCATTGTTGCCCCCTGAACCTGCCGGTCCCGCCTGCCGCCCGCGCCGATCGATCGGCGGGCCGCCTGCTGCCCCGTGCAGACCGGGTATTCGATTGTTTCAAAAAATGATTGGTGCGAGTCGCAGTGGCAGGGCGCATATCCCAAAACCGGGGAGTCTGGGTCTATAATGCGCGAACAGGCAGTTCCCGCCGCCGGACCTGTCTGGCAGGCCTCTTTGCGCGGCGCCGGATCCGCTTATTGCCGTCGCACCCGTCTATTTTATCCCACTGAAAATATGGTGTCAACTTCGCGTTGTACTATTTTCCGAACATTTCACACGCGTGAAAGTCTCTCGTTGATGTTCCGGCATCACGACAGGCCGGGATCCTACGGAAACTCCACCTCCATGCCGGGCTCCACGATCTCCTAGCGGGTGAGTGTCAGCCCGCAGGCCGGGATCTTACGGAAACTCCATCTCCATGCCGGGCTCCACGATCTCGTAGCGGGTGAGTGTCAGCCCGCAGGCCGGTGCCGTCGGACCGGCCGCCCGTCTGTCGCAGGCGGCGAGGATGGCAGGGATGTCTCCGGGGTCTTTCGCCCCCCGCCCGATTTCCATGAGCGTGCCGGCGATGATCCGGACCATATTGTAAAGAAAGCCCCTTCCCCGGACACGGATCACGATCTCGCGCGGTATGACCGGCCTGCCGGGCTGATCCGCCTCCTCCGCAGGCAGAGGGACCACTTCCGTCTTTCCACAGCCGGATCCATCATTCAGAGCGTGTGCTTCCGGCCCCCTGCCGGCCCCGCCGCAGGGAATCTCCTCCACTTCCACGGAGAGGATCTCCCGCACAGTCGTCTTCGCGCTGGTGTAGGTGCTGCAGAAGCTCTTGAAATCGTGCTCGCCGGCCAGGTCCCGCGCCGCCCGCCGCATGGCCTCCACATCGAAGCGGTATCTGGAGAAATAGGTATACAGGCGGCGGAGGGGATCCGGCATCTGGGCATTGTAGATGCGGTACTCATAGGTCTTGACCGTGCTGCAGCGCCTGGGATGGAAATCAGCGGGCACCTCCAGTGACCTGCTGACACAGATCTGGTCCGGCAGCCGCACATTGACCGCGTGGGCAAACTTGTCCGGCGGGATCCGGCTCTGCGTGTTAAAGACAGCCAGATTGCACCTGGCATGTACGCCCGCGTCGGTTCTGCTGGCTCCGATGACCTCCACCGGCGTCCCGGTGAGCTCGGTCAATACACGGTTGAGCTCTCCCTCGATCGTGGGCACCCCGCTCTTCTGGGCCTGAAAGCCGGCATAACCCGTGCCGTCGTAGGCCGTCACAAGCAGAATCCTTTTGTCCAAACCTTCTCACCTCACAAAAAAAGTACAGGCGGCCGCAGGCAGTTCCTCAAGCCTGCATTTCAGATCAGAAAAGGCAGCCGCAGAAAACGCAGCAGGACGCAGATGGCAAAATAAGCCACGAGCAGCATATAGGCCGCCTGGTCCCTTCCCTCATAGATGAGCGGTTTCATCTTGGTCCTGCCGACCCCGCCCCGGTAGCATCTCGCCTCCATGGCCATGGCCAGGTCATTGGCCCGCCGGAAGGCGGAGATAAAGAGGGGCACCAGGAGCGGCACCAGACTCTTCATCTTTTTGATGAGGTTTTTGCTCTCAAAGTCCGCGCCGCGCGCGATCTGCGCCTTCATGATCTTGTCCGTCTCCTCCATCAGGATGGGGATGAAGCGGAGGGCGATGGACATCATCATGGCGATCTCATGGACCGGGACCCGGAAGCGCTTCAGGGGATTGAGCAGACTCTCAATGGCGTCCGTCAGCTGGTTGGGCGTCGTCGTCAGCGTCATCAGCGAAGAGCCGATCACCAGAAGGGAGAGACGGATGGCCATCTTCAGCGAAAAGATCAGGCCCTCCCGGGTGATCTTCAGAAATCCGATCCTGACCAGGACTTCGCCCGGGGTCAGAAAGAGGTTGAAGGACATGGTGATCAGCAGCAGGATCAGGATCGCCCGCATGCCGCGCACGATGTAGCCGACAGGGACATTTGACAGGCAGATCATCGCGGCCAGAAAGAGCAGGCACACAAAATAACCCGCGAACGTATCCACGACAAACAGGGAAATAATGTAGACCAGCGTCCCGACGATCTTGACGCGCGGGTCAAGCCGGTGAAGGAGTGAGTCCGTCTGATAATATTGTCCCAGTGTAATATCCTTGAACATAGCTTTTCAGTCCATATCCTTTCATCTGTCCGGCCCGCCCAGCTTCCGGATGATCTCATCCGCCGCTTCGGCGACAGTCAGGGCATCTGTCTCCAGATCCAGCCCCTTCTCTTTGAGCTCCTGCAGGATGTAGGTGATCTGGGGTGCCGACAGGCCCAGGTCCTCCAGCTCCCTGTAATGGCGGAAGACTCTGCGGGGCTCATCGTCAAAAATCTTTTTGCCGTGGCCCATCACAATGATCCGCTCCACGTAGCGGGCAACGTCGTCCATACTGTGCGAGACCAGAATGATCGTCATGGACATCTTCTGTTTCATCTCCGAGATCAGGCCCAGGATCTCGTCGCGTCCGCGCGGATCCAGACCCGCCGTGGGCTCATCCAGGATCAGGATCTTCGGATGCATGGCGAGCACGCCGGCGATCGCGACGCGCCGTTTCTGCCCTCCGGACAGATCGAAGGGGGACGTCTTGAAGTACTCCTCTCCGATCCCGACACTGGTCAGGGCCTCCACGGCGCTTTTTTTGCAGGCGGCTTCATCCAATCCCAGATTGCGCGGACCGAACATCACATCCGAGAGCACGTCCGCCTCAAAGAGCTGGTGCTCCGGATACTGAAAAACAAGGCCGACCTCCGCGCGCAGGGCCCGCTTGTCGTAATCCTGTTCATGGATATTTTTTCCATTGTAGAGGACCCGTCCCTCCGTCGGTTTCAGAAGCCCGTTCAGGAGCTGGACCAGCGTGGATTTGCCGGAGCCGGTGTGGCCGATCAGGCCGATAAACTGATTTTCCGGGATCTCCAGGCTCACATCCTCCAGGGCTGCCGTCTGCATGGCCGTCCCGACCTCGTATATATAGCTGACGTTTTCCAGTTTGATTCCCATGCCGTCAAAAGCCTTTCCACTGAGACGGGCTGCCTGCACATGCGGTGTCCGGCCCGCCTTCGATCCGGCCGGAGCCGGTCAGTCATATTCATATGGTAAACGGAGACAGTTCTGTCCGGTCAGCGCCCGGCCGGAAGCTGTCAGTTCCCTCCCAGCAGTGCCTCCGCGAGCTCCTCCCTGGTCAGGATCCCTTCGGGAATGCTCAGTCCTCTCTGACGAAGCGTATGCGCCAGAAGTGTGACCTGGGGGACATCCAGATGCAGGGCCTGCATCTCCTCCACCCGGGAAAAGATCTCCCGCGGTGTTCCCTGCATGGCGACCTTTCCCTCGTCCATGACGAAAATGCGGTCCGCCCGGATCGCCTCCTCCATATAGTGGGTGATCAGAATGATCGTGATCCCCTCCTCACGGTTGAGGGTCATAGCCGCATTGATGACATCCGCGCGCCCGGACGGGTCCAGCATGGCTGTGGGCTCATCCATCACGATGCAGCGGGGATGCATGGCGATCACACCCGCAATGGAAACGCGCTGCTTCTGGCCGCCGGACAGGCGGTTGGGTGATTTTTTGCGGTACTCATACATGCCGACCGCCTTCAGGCTCTCCTCGACGCGGTTCCAGATCTCCTGGGTCGGAACGCCCATATTCTCGGGGCCGAACCCGACGTCCTCCTCGACGACCTGGCCGATGATCTGATTGTCGGGGTTCTGGAAGACCATCCCGGCTGTCTGACGGATGTCCCAGATCAGGTTCTGGTCCCTGGTGTCCAGGCCGTTGACCCAGACCGCCCCTTCCGTCGGAAACAGCAGCGCATTGAGGTGCTTGGCCAGGGTGGATTTACCGGATCCGTTGTGTCCCAGGATCGCGATAAACTGTCCGGGCTCGACATCCAGCGATATATCATCCAGGGCGCGGATCGTCCCGGACGGATTTCCTTCTTCATCCCTCTGGATATAGTCATGGATCAAACGGCTGATCTTGATCATGTGTCCTGTTCCCCTCTCCGCGTGATGACTTGCGGATCCTCTGCAATGTGCAGGTAAATCTAAAGCCTCCGGGAAATCTCCTGGAGGCTTTTCTTTTCATCGTACCGCCGTAAATCAGGCAGCAGTATTATCATCAGACAAACTCAAGAACGACTTCCATCGCACCATCGCCGCGGCGCTGGCCGATCTTGATTATCCTGGTATAACCGCCGTTCCTGCCGGCATACTTGGGGCCGTACTCGGTGAACATCTTGTCCACGAGGTCAACCTTCTTTGTATTCTTCTTGCGGCCCTTCGCCTCCTGGGGAACCTCAACAACGGGGTAGAGGTAACGGAGAATCTGCCTTCTGGCATGCAGACGGCTGGGAGCATCCTTGGTGACCTGCTTCTCGACTTCGTCGTAAACAGTTACGCGCTTGCCGTCAACGACCTCTTTGACGCGCTTGCCGTCCTTGTCCTTGCGGGCAACCTTGGCCTTGACAGTGACTGTCTCAAAATTGTCGCGCTCCTTGACAGCCATGGTGATCATGGGCTCCACGATCTTGCGGATTTCCTTGGCGCGGGCCTCGGTGGTGGTGATCTTTCCGTGATAGATCAGAGCAGTGACCTGGTTGCGGAGCAGGGCCTTTCTGAGCTTGGTCTTCTTGCCTAACTTTCTGTACATTGCCATGGTATGATTCCTTCCTTTCGTTATGATGCTGCCGGCTGCAGCGCACCTCGGTCTTATCTGCCGCCGGTTCCGGAAATGCATTTCCGGTCATCTCCTGCCGCGCACCCTTTGGATTTTACCGCGGCGGGATACAGGGATATTCTGTACATGCAGGCGGAAGACGCCCTGCCGGGCGCTTCCGCGCAGCTATTCACTAAATACAGGTACAGGCGTGTAAATGTATTTTATATACACACTGTACTTACGCGGGATCCTCGCTCGAATTGAGCTTGAGTCCCAGCTCTTTGAGCTTCTCCAGGACTTCCTCGAGGGACTTGCGGCCAAGGTTCCTGACCTTCATCATCTCCTCGGGGGTCTTGTTGCAGAGCTCCTCCACCGTGTTGATTCCTGCACGCTTGAGGCAGTTGTAGGAACGGACGGAGAGCTCGAGCTCATCGATACTCATCTCCAGAGCCTTCTCCTTGGGATTTTCCTTCTCCTCGGAGATGACCTTGGCGGTTCTTGCCTTCTCAGACAGATTGATGAAGACGCTCAGATGCTCGCTGAGAACCTTGGCGGCGAGGCTGACAGCCTCATCCGGTGCAATGGTGCCGTCGGTCGTCACATCCAGTGTGAGCTTGTCAAAGTCTGTCTGCTGTCCGACACGAGTATTCTCCACTGCCACATTGACCCTGTCGACAGGTGTGTAGATGGAGTCGATCGGAATCACGCCGATCTTGAGATCGGGTGTCTTGTTGCGATCGGAACTGACGTATCCTCTTCCCTTCGTGATCGTGAGCTCCATGAACAGGCGGGTATCCTTTCCACTGAGGGTTGCGATCACGAGATCAGGATTCATGATCTCGATATCCGAATCGATCTGGATATCGGAAGCGCGCACAACGCCCTCGCCCTCATAGTCGATGAAGGCGGTCTTGGGTTCGTTGGACTCGCTGTCATTCTTGATTGCGAGGCTCTTGATGTTCATGATGATCTCGGTGACATCTTCCTTGACACCGGGGATCGTGCTGAACTCGTGCTGTACGCCATCAATTTTAACCTGACTCACCGCAGCGCCGGGAAGTGAAGAGAGCATGATCCGGCGGAGGGAATTTCCCAGCGTGATGCCATAA
>CACZJD010000039.1 GCA_902781325.1 uncultured Lachnospiraceae bacterium | reverse complement strand
GTTCCGTCCTCATATCTGGGGCGGGGATTGACATCTCTATAGCCGTTATCGAGAATATTGCGGATGTCCTGTACAAGGAGCTTGTCTGCTTTGGTCATATTAGTAGTTTCCTTTCGCGGAAAATGAGAATAAAATACAATTTGAACTATTATAGCACAAACAAGACGGAGGAAAACCGATGAAAGTTGTTATCATGGAATCCCTTGGAATTTCCGAGCAGGAACTGAAAGAGTGTCAGAAGCCCTTTGAAGAAAAAGGCGTGGTTTTTGAATCTTTTGCCAAAACATCGGATAAGGACACACTGATCGCAGAAGCGGGGGACGCGGACGCGATGATCCTGGCCAATATGCCAATGAGCGCAGAGGTGCTGCGCGCCTGCCCTAAACTGAAGTTTATCGATATCGCTTTTACGGGCGTCGATCATGTAGGGCTTGAGGCGGCAAAAGAGAGAGGGATCGCGGTGAGCAACGCCTCCGGCTACTCCAATGAGGCGGTCTCAGAGCTGGTACTCGGCATGGTTCTGTCCCTGGCACGCAATATGCGCGAAGTAGAAGGCAGGTGCCGCGAAGGTAAGACCAAGGACGGACTGGTCGGCTGGGAACTCAAGGGCAAGACCGTCGGCATCATTGGCCTGGGCAAGATCGGAAGCCGCACGGCAGAATTGTTCCATGCTTTCGGGTGCGATATTTTGGCGCAAAGCAGGACAATCCACAAGGAAGTTCCTCCCTATGTGAAGCAGGTGCAGCAGGAAGAACTGCTGGTGAAGTCGGACATCGTAGTGCTGCACTGCCCGCTGAACGATTCCACGAGAGGGATGATCGACGCGAAGAAACTTGCCATGATGAAGACATCTGCGATGCTGATCAACGTGGCGCGCGGACCGGTCGTGGTAGAGGAGGACCTCGCGGAGGCGCTTCACAAGGGCGTGATCGCCTGTGCCGGAATCGATGTTTTCGACAAGGAGCCGCCCCTGGACGTCGAGTCGCCGATCCTGCATGCGCCGAATGTGCTTGTGACCCCTCATGTGGCGTTTGCGACTAAGGAGTCCATGAGCCTTCGGGCTAAGATCGTATTTGAGAACCTGCAGAACTGGATGGATGGCAGGCAGAGCAATGTTGTGATGTGATGAATGGAGAAAAAGTCTCGGGAGAATTGATCTCCCGGGACTTTTTTGTGAAGAGCAGACTTCAGGCAGGAAACAGCGCTGAAGAAAGTGATCATGTTTTTTCTTGCCAATCTCTATAAAAGCGTGTATATTCTTTTTTAGTATTATTGTATACAAAATATATGGAGGACAATGACATGGCAATCAGAGTAGGAATTTTCGGTTACGGAAACCTTGGCAGAGGCGTTGAGCAGGCAATCCGCCGCAACCCCGATATGGAACTCGCAGGTGTATTTACCCGCCGTGATCCCGCGGGGCTTAAGATCAAGACCCCCGGCGTCAAAGTTTACGGAGAAGAAGCCCTTGTGAAGCAGGAAGTTCCTATGGACGTGCTGATCCTCTGCGGCGGCAGCGCAACAGACTTGCCTGTCCAGGGACCTAAATACGCGGCTCTTTACAACATTATCGACAGCTTTGACACACATGCACATATTCCGGAACACTATGCGGATGTGGATGCAGCAGCGAAGAAGGCCGGCAAGATCGGCATCATTTCCTGCGGCTGGGATCCCGGTATGTTCTCTCTTAACAGAGTATATGCGAGCGCTGTGCTTCCCGGCGGAACACCTTACACCTTCTGGGGCAAGGGAGTCAGCCAGGGCCACTCCGATGCGGTCCGCAGGATTGACGGCGTTCTCGACGCAAGGCAGTACACCATCCCGGTTCCTGCAGCCCTGGAAGCTGTGCGCGCAGGCAAGGCACCTGAACTTACCACAAGGCAGAAGCACACAAGAGAGTGCTTTGTCGTGGCAGAAGAGGGCGCGGACCTGGCCAGGATTGAGAATGAGATCAAGACCATGCCTAACTATTTTGACGAGTACGACACCACCGTACACTTTATCTCCGCAGAAGAGATGGCCCGTGATCACGCAGGACTTCCCCATGGCGGCAGTGTCCTGTACTCCGGTGTGACAGGAGCGAACGACGAGAACACACACGTCATTGAGTATTCCCTCAAACTGGATTCCAACCCTGAGTTTACGGGAAGCGTTCTGGTCGCGTTCGCGAGAGCAGCTTACAGACTCAATCAGGAAGGCCAGTGCGGCTGCAAGACCGTTCTGGATATTGCTCCGGCCTACCTTTCCACGATGAGCGGAGAAGAGCTGAGGGCTCACATGCTGTAAAGAAAATATATGTTTCGCAAGATATATAAAGGCTGCCGCTTTAATGCGGCAGCCTTTGATTTTTAAAAATAAGGAAGTTGAAAAACTGTGAAAAAATGAGATCGTCGCTTTTACTGTTTTTCAGTCGCGGATTTTTTTATCCTTTCGTACATATTCAGGTAGGTCAGAAGCAGTTCACGTTCTTCCTCCTCATCCTTTCTCAGGATCTCCACCATGAAGGTGGGAACAGAGGCCGTGATGTCTGAGGGGTTCGCGCCCTTGAGAAGATAATCGAGACTGCATCCGAAATAATCGCTGAGAAACAGATACTTTTCCAAGGACATAAGAGCGATTCCCCGCTCCGAGTGGCTGACATGCTTAACAGAACAGTCCAGTAACTCAGCAAGATCTTCCTGTGTCATTCCATTCTTTTTTCTTAGAGCCGAAACTCTTTTTCCGATCGCTGCTTTATAATCACTCATTGCAATTTCTCCATGAGAAAATTATAGAGGGTCAGAAACCTTAAATTAATAACTCGAAAGGTTTTGAAAAATGAACATTATAGGTTTATAATAACCGTGTTAAAAAAGGCTCGTGTCCACAGATATGCCTACTCCCTAAACAGCATTGGACAACGGGTCTTTTTTAACAACAGGAATAAACGATATATAGTTATTATATCAGCGAAAATAGGATAATACGCAAGAATTAACATTTTTAATTAAAAAAGTGACACAGCTCAAAACTGAGCAGTGTCACTTTTTAGTATACGCTGATCTACAGCGCAATGAGGCGGTCCAGCAGTTTCATGGCAACGCTTTCCTTGCTCATGATCTCCAATTGCTGCGTGTCATCCGGGGTGATAAATGTGACAACATTGGTGTCTGTGCCGAAGCCCGCTCCGGCGACTTTGACATTATTGGCCACGATCATGTCCAGATTCTTTTTCGCAAGCTTCCCTCTCGCTTTGTTCTCCAAATCGGAGGTCTCCATGGCGAATCCGCAAAGGATCTGGCCTGCACGCTTGTGCTGTCCCAGATACTGCAGGGTATCCTCTGTGCGCTCCAGGTTCAGGCTCAGGTCGTCGTCGGCCTTCTTGATCTTTTCATCGCTGACTGCGGCCGGCCGGTAATCGGCGACGGCAGCGGCCTTGATGATGATATCCTGCTGATCGGATACCGCGGTGACGGCATTAAAGAGGTCGCGCGCGGATGTGATCGGGACCAGCTTTACTCCTGCGGGAGGAGTGAGGGAGACAGGTCCTGACACCAGTGTGACCTCGGCGCCGCGAAGGGCGGCTGCATGAGCGATAGCGTAGCCCATCTTGCCGCTGGAATGATTTGTGATGAAACGGACCGGGTCGATGGCTTCACATGTAGGCCCCGCAGTCACCAGGATCTTCTTTCCGGCGAGATCCTTCTCGCAGGCGATCTCCAGCAGGATACTGTCAACCAGGACAGCAGGATCCGGAAGCTTGCCCTTGCCGTCATCTCCGCAGGCGAGATGCCCGCTGGAGGGCTCGATGATCTTTACTCCACGCTCCTTCAAAACAGCGAGATTAGCCTGTGTAGCCGGGTGCTCGTACATTCTCGTGTTCATGGCGGGAGAGACCAGAACCGGGCAGGTGCAGGCCAGAAGAGTAGTCGAGAGCATGTCGTCCGCTATCCCGTAAGCCATCTTGGCTATGATATTGGCTGTCGCAGGTGCGACAATGACGAGATCCGCTTTTTTGGCAAGCGCTATGTGCTCCACCTCGACGGGATGGTCTGAAGGGTAATCCCGGTCAAAGGTGTCTGTGATGCACTTGCGGTTCGTGAGAGTCTCGAATGTGATGGGCGAGATGAACTTCGCGGCATTCTCTGTCATGATCACATGGACCTGCGCGTGCTGCTTCATAAGGCGGCTGGCGAGATCCGCGGCCTTGTAGGCTGCGATGCTCCCTGTGACACCGATCAGGATCGTCTTACCTTTCAGCATAGTAGTTCTCCTTTTTTTGGGTATTGCGGTGCGGTCAGCAGTTCCTCTCGTAAATGTAGCGGAGACCGCGAAGAAGAAGATCATCGTCCGGAATTATGTCGTGCTTGCACAAAGGGACAATGGCATTAGCCAGTCCGCCGGTAGCGACAACTGTCGTCTTCATGCCGATCTCTTCTTCGATGCGCTCGATCATACCGTCGAGCATGGAGGCGCTTCCGTAGAGGATACCGCTCTTCATGCAGTCATTTGTGTTGGTGCCTATAAGGCGTTTGGGCGGATCGAGGCTGATCCGGGGGAGCTGTGAGGTCCTTGAAGTGAGGGAATCCAGGGAGACCCTCAGTCCCGGGAGGATCATTCCGCCGCGGTAATTCTTATCTTTGTCGACGACGGTAATGGTCGTCGCGGTTCCCATATCGATCAGGATCAGAGGACAGGGATAATCCCGCACGCCCGCTACTGCGGCGACGATCAGGTCAGCGCCGACCTGGGCCGGATTATCCATGCAGATCTTAAGACCGTTCCTGAGGCCCGGCCCCACTATTTTGACATTGCAGGACATGATCTTGTCCAGCGCCTCGGTCATGATAGCTGTGATCGGAGGAACTACAGAGGCAATGATCGCTCCCGTGATCCGGGTACGGTCGATGTCGTGAAGATCCAGGACATTCTTGAATGCGAGGGAGTATTCAAGAGCGGTCTTGCTATGGTCAGTGGAGAGCCGCTCGGAGAAGAGTATCTTATCTCCGTCTATACACCCTATCACCATATTTGTGTTGCCGATATCAATAGCGAAAAGCATGCTGTACCTCCGTGATTTTATAAATGCTTAATGGGAACCGGCCAAAACAGTGTTCTGCCGAAGCACGCCGGATTTCATCAGGCCGCCTGTAATGGCTGTGACGAGGATCGCCGCCGCGATCGCTTCAGGGACGCCTGAAGCCGCGACTGTTCCCATAACAAGGCCGAAAACCGCTTCCATTCCAACATTCTTGACTTCAGCGTACTGCTGAGCGAAGAGCAGATAGATGCTGCCCATGACAAAAACCGTGTTGGTCATGGAGCCGATAAAGCCGGTGACCGCGAGACGCACCGCTGCAGGGGTCCTGAGCTTCTTAAGAGCGATGGAGACCCAGCCGGATACTACGCCGATCATGACGCGGCAGCCGATGCTGACCCAAAGGGCCTTTATAACGCCGATGAGGCCGGTTGTACTAAGGAAAGGGGAAAAGGCAAAAGAGAGAAGAGTGGGAGCCTGCGTATTACTGATCATAGAGCAGACCCCGAAAACTGCGCCCAGAAAAGCTCCGGCCGCGGGACCCAGAACAATGGATCCGATGATAACGGGGATGTGGACTGTGGTCGCCTTGATGATCGGAAGCTGGATCATACCGAGCGGTGTGTTCGCCAGCAGGATCACGATCGCTGCCATCAGGGCAAGGGTTACCATGTAACGTGTGTCTTTCTTGTTGTTCATTTGTTGTACTCCTTGTTATTATTCCGCCTTGCGCGGATACAATACAATGGAACAGTGATGTTCCTAGTGCCAGTGGAAGTATACCATCAATGGGGGATGTATAGCAAATGAAATCACAGAAAGAACACATTTACTGCCGCGCGAGAAAAAGGCTGTCGCATTCGGCGGCAGCAGGGATCCCGAGCCCCCTCCTGTACATGCTGCGGAGCTTGAAATTCATGAGCCCCGGCGTCGTTTCCAGAGAAAGGCACAGATTCCCGAGATCCGCTCCCGGTTTTCCCGCCGCCTCCATCACGTCTTCGTCCCGCAGAAGGAGATCTGCCGCGAACAGATTGGCCTCATATTCCGTGTCGCCGCGCTTGTCATAGACAGCTGTGTCAAAGAGAGGGGAAGTTCTGAGGGCCTGCGCGTGCAGCACAATATGCCCCAGCTCGTGGGCGGCGACGATCCGCTGTTCCTCTCTGGGGAGATTTCCGTTGATCCCGACAAAATACTGCCGCAGGAAATAGCGCGAGAAGCCCTTGGTGCTGTGCAGGTCAAAATAGAAACGGACCTGTACGTGCATGGCATCCAGCAGTTCGAAAGGATCCCGGGTCCCGTGCCTTCGGACCAGCTTCTCAATTTTATGATAGACATAAAGCCTGCTCATCCGAAAAACTCCTCCTTCAGAGACCGCCGCCATTCTGTGCGGCGCTGCCTTCGCCTGCCGCGCCCTTATACTTCGCGGGCGTATATTTCTTCGCATTCTCCTTGGCTTCCCAGAACATCTCCATAAAGTGTTTCCCGATCATGTCGATATCCTCGGGGGAGAGATCACCGCCGGCAAACATAGCGCGCGTGCTGTCCAGAAACGCCTGTGCCTGCTGCTGTCCTCTGGTCCCGTACTGCTCCGCGGCCCGGGTCAGGAACAGCTCCTGCTCGCCGCGAAGGTATTCTTCATTGCAGCCGAGGGCGGCGGCGAGCTTCGCGTAGAGCGCCCGGGTGCGGGGATATTTCCCCTCTGTTTCCCAGTTGCGCACGGTGCGCCTGGTCACACCGGTCATTTGGGCCAGCTGTTCCTGGGAATAACCGTTTCTGGTCCTGAGTTCCCTTATCTTTTCTCCGAAAGTCATGATCTGTTCTCCTTCATCCCGGCCGCAGCTCTGCTGCGGGCACAAAACAGCACAAGAGGAAATTTAATTTCCTTAATTGTAGCTGCAGTTTCCGGGGGTGTCAACACGAAAACCCTCTTGACACGAATATACGTTCGAAATATACTGTTTGCAAGAGGAAATTAAAATACGTGAAAGGAAATTCAAATACATCCGGAAGAGACTTTTATCTGGTTCCGGAACACGGGCAGAGACTATGGAAAGAGTGATATTGCACTCCGACTGCAACTGTTTCTATGCCAGCGTGGAGATGCTCTATCATCCCGAACTGGCCGGAAGACCGCTGGCGGTCGGAGGAGACCCGGAGCAGAGGCACGGGATCATATTGACAGCCAATTACATAGCCAAGAGAGCCGGTGTGAAGACCGGAGAGGCCCTGTGGCAGGCCAGACAGGCCTGTCCCGGGCTGATCATCCTTCCTCCCAGAATGGATCTGTATCTGCGCTTTTCGGAGCAGGCAAGGGAGATCTACAGGGAATACTCGGATCTGGTAGAGCCCTATGGCCTTGACGAGTGCTGGATCGACTGCACACGGAGCAGGGACTGCCTCGGGAGCGGTCCTGAACTGGCGGAGGAGATCTCGCGGCGGGTCAGGCGCGAGCTGGGGATCACGGTGAGCATCGGAGTCAGCTGGAACAAGGTCTATGCCAAGTTCGGATCGGATTATAAGAAGCCGGACGCTGTCACGGTAATCGACAGGGACAATTATAAGAGGATCGTGTGGGAGAGTCCGGCAGAGAATCTGCTGTTTGTGGGGAGAGCGACCGGGCGCAAGCTCCGCAGATACGGGATCCTCACCATCGGGGATCTCGCGCGGACGGACCCCGCCTTTCTGCAGACGATCTTCGGTAAGATCGGCCTCGTGCTGTCCGCGTTTGCGAGGGGGGAGGACCGGACGCCGGTGGCGGCTGACAGAAGCGGGATCCCGATCAAGAGTATAGGGAACAGCACGACGACGCCCCGGGACCTGACAACGGAAGAGGATGTGAAGACGGTGATCTATATGCTCGCGGAGAGCGTAGCCTCAAGACTTCGCAGGCACGGCTTTGTGGGCGATGTCGTGGAGATTTACGTAAGAGACGGGGAGCTGTCCGGATTTTCGAGACAGCACAAGGTGGACATGCCTACCAATATCTCCGAAGAGATCGCCGGGGAATCCATGCGGCTCTTCCGGGAGAATTACAGATGGGAGAGACCGGTGCGCAGCATCGGAGTCCGGGTCACCCACCTGAAGATGGAGGGGTATCCTTACCAGCTGAATATTTTTACAGATCCCGCCCGGCGGGAGAAACAGTTGAAAGCGGATATCGCAGTGGACGAGATCCGTGACAGATTCGGTTTTCAGGCAGTGCGCAGAGGACTGATGCATGTGGACACGAAGCTGTCTGCGGATGATGCGGAAACCCATGTTGTCCACCCGCATTCCTATATGGAACGCGGCAATCTGACAGGAACAGGATGAGGAGAGACGGCGCGGCAGCTTTCTCAGCGGGTCTTAAGGAGACAGGAGGGATACAGATATGCCTCATACAGATACGAATATCAGCAGGGACGCCCTGCACAGTTACGGAATGCAGCCGGGCAGGAGACTGAACGGAGCGCGCGGGAACAAAGAGGATAAGGAATCCGGAAACAGCGGGAGGATCAGGATCTACAGCGGCGGGGAAGAAAGCGGCTGTGAGATCAGCCCGGCGAAGGTCTATGTGGACGTGCTCGCGGAGTTTACCCGGGAGGGATTTCTAAGGCCATGCAGGATCACATGGGAGGACGGAAGGAAATATACGATCGACAGGGTAAAGAGGTGCGAGCGCCGCGCCAGCCGCAAGGCGGGCGGGATGGGACTTATGTATACCTGCATGGTGGAAGGACAGGAGGTGAATCTGTTCTATGAGGAGAACCAGAGGTGGTTTGTGACAAGAAAATAAATATTTAATTACAAAATGTTTTTAAAATTATTACAAATGTGTTATACTCTTTGCAAAAGATTGATTTGAACATCTATAAACGGACAATGCGGAGAGTATATTATGAAGACCAGATTTGCAGCAATTTTAGGAATGATCCTGATCCTGTCATCGGCGGCAGTACCCGCGCAGGCGGCTGCGGCGGGAACAATGCCGTCAGCAGATTCGGCCAGGACCGGCAGCGCCCTGCAGGAGGGCCTGTCTTACGCCGACCTTACGAGCGAGCTTAGGAACCTTGGCAACGGCTGGCATTACAGGAACGGAGCCTGGTATTATGTGCGCGGCGGAAAGGCTGTCACTGGCTGGCTGAAAGCCGGCGGCGACTGGTATTTCCTGGGAGCGGACGGAAAGATGAAGACCGGCTGGGTGAAGGACAACAATACCTGGTACCGCCTGGGGAGAAACGGAGCCATGGAGACCGGCTGGGTGAAGGACAGCAGTACTTGGTATTATCTGGGGACCAACGGAGCCATGAAGACCGGCTGGGTGAAAGTCAGCGGCAAATGGTATTGTCTGGATAACAGCGGAGCTATGAAGACCGGCTGGGTGAAGAATAAGGGCCTGTGGTACTATATGGCATCCGACGGCCATATGATGACCGGCTGGGTGAAGGATAATAATAATCTGTATTATCTGACAGCGGCCGGAGCCATGAAGACCGGCTGGCTGAAGACCGGAGGCAAGACATACTATCTGACAGGCAGCGGAGCCGCACAGACAGGCTGGCTTACACTGAGCGGGAAGAAGTACTATTTTGACAATAACGGCGTCCTTGATGAGAGCAAGACACAGGATGCCGATGCCGGAACAGCGGAGAACACGAAGACGGATACAGTGAAGACCAAGGGCGAGATGGTGGCTGCATATGCGCTGCAGTTTGTCGGAAACCCTTATGTATATGGAGGCTGCAGCCTCACTAAGGGAACAGACTGCTCAGGATTTGTCATGCTGGTCTACCGCAACTTCGGCGTGAGTTTACCGCATTATGACGCGGCGATCCGGACGAAGGGAAAGAGTGTAGCATCTCTCGCGGAGGCGAAGGCGGGAGACATCATCTGCTATTACGGACACGTAGCAATTTATCTGGGAGACGGAAGGATCGTTCACGCATCCAACAGCAGGGACGGCATTAAGATCAGCGAGAGGGCTGATTACAGGACGATCGCGGGGATCCGCAGGATCTTTGACTAACGGAGGGCTGTCATGAAGAAGAGGAAGAGGAGCCTGTGGCTGATTCTGCTGCTGGCGGCAGTGCTTACGCTCAGTCTTCTGACCGGATGCCGGAAAAGCGGCGCCGGCGAACAGGGCAATTCCGCCGCACAGCACAGTACCGCTTCGGAAGCGCAGGCATCGCAGAATGCCGGGGAAGAAGAGAGCGAAAGCCAGGAACTGATCCTCTATGACGAGGATGATTTTCAGGACAGTGTATATGCCGAAGAGGAGGAGCAGCCGGAGGAGGAAGAGGAGTCTGTACAGACAGCGGCCATCGATGAACACGGCAGTTACACGACGAAGGATGACGTTGCGCTGTATATCCATACATTCGGGAAACTGCCGCCCAATTTCATCACTAAGAAGGAGGCACAGAAACTGGGCTGGTCAGGGGGATCCCTGGAGCCGTATGCCCCGGGAAAGTGCATCGGAGGCAGTTATTTCGGCAATTACGAAGGCATTCTTCCGGAGGGGAAATACAGAGAATGTGACATTGATACATTGGGAAAGAAGAGCAGAGGCGCGAAGCGGATCATATACTCCGATGACGGAAGAATATATTATACGGATGACCATTACAAATCGTTTACGCAGCTGTACTGAAGCGGATCCGGGAAAAGGAGCGGCTGATCATGAGCAATAGTTATTATATAGATCTGACAGGGGTGGAGAACCGCACGGAACTCCATGACCGCATTGAGCAGGCACTTCCGGTTCCAAAGTGGTACGGAAGAAATCTGGATGCGCTGTATGATGTGCTGACAGAGCCCTCATTTGGCGGGGACTGTCTGATCTGTTTTACCGGATGTGCCGGATTCGGAGAAAAGATGCCGAGGTATATGGAGGCCATGCGCCAGGTGTGCAGCGCGGCCAGTGAGGAAAATCCGGGACTATATGTTGATTTTTGGGATTGAGAGGTGTTTTTCGTGCAAAGTGAACGCGTGGTGATCATCACAGATCTTCATGGCTGCTATGAAGAATGCAGGAGTCTGCTGGAAAAACTGGATTTTGACAGTACCCGCGACAGGCTGATCAATCTCGGAGATACGATAGACCGGGGGCCGAAGATCTATGAGGTGTTCGGTTTTCTCCGCAATCTGAAGGGAGAGATGGGAGACAGGTGTGTACTGGTCAGGGGGAATCATGAACAGATGATGCTGGATGCCACGAAGGATTCTCCAAATAAGAGAAATTATAAAGAACTGTGGTATATGAACAGCGGTGAAAAGACAGTGTACGCATTTATAAATCACAAACATAAGATCGCGGAGTTTCGGGACTGGTACGAGCAGATGCCCTATTATTACGAGGATGACAGGTTTGTGTGCGCGCATGCGTGTATGAAGGACGAAGACCCTGAGAAGAACACAGTGGAGACGCTTATCTGGGGACGAGATACAGACTATACGGGCAAACTCCTGTTGACAGGCCATACCCCTTACAAGGTGCCGCTCTATTTCTGCGGCAGTGATTCCGTGGGGGAGATCACAGAGGGAATGTGGGGCAGACTTCCCGGAAAGGGAATGATCGCGTTGGATACAGGCTGTGTGTTCGGAAACAGGCTGACAGGTATGGTGATCGAAGGAGACAGATTTAAAGTGGAGTCTGTCGAATCGACAGTAATTTCAAACAGATTGCGTCGGTGACAGAGGAAGTCACGAGGGCGTTACGGGGGAGTAAGAAATATAAAGGGCTGTGACAAAGTGCCGGCAAACGCCTGCGCACGGAAGTCACAGCCTTTTTAGTATGCTTTGATCGCCGGATTTTCAAACAGACCGCGTCTGAGAAATCAGGTGAGTGCCTGCTCGATATCAGCAATGATATCATTGACATTCTCGATACCAACGGAAAGACGGATCAGATCCGGTCCTACGCCGCTTGCGATCAGTTCCTCATCAGTGAGCTGGCGGTGCGTGGAATTGGCGGGATGAAGAATGCAGGTGTGAGCGTCCGCAACGTGAGTTGCGATCATTGCGACCTTAAGGTTCTTCATAAATGCCTCTGCAGCAGCCCTTCCACCCTTGAGACCGAAGGAGATGACACCACAGGTTCCGTTCGGCATATACTTCTGAGCTCTTTCGTAGTATTTATCGCCGGGAAGACCGGGATAGGTAACCCACGCCACTTTGTCATTGCTGCTAAGGTATTCGGCGACCTTCTGCGCGTTCTCGCAGTGTCTGGGCATGCGGACAGCCAGAGACTCAATGCCGAGATTGAGAAGGAAAGCATTCATGGGAGCCTGGATGGAACCGAAATCTCTCATGAGCTGCGCGGTGCACTTGGTGATGAAAGCGCCGCCGAGACCGAATTTCTCGGCGTATGTGATCCCATGATAGGACTCATCGGGAGTGGTGAGCCCCGGAAACTTGTCTGCGTGCGCCATCCAGTCGAATTTGCCGCCGTCAATGATCGCGCCGCCTACTGTGGCGTCGTGCCCGTCCAGATACTTGGTCGTGGAATGAGTGACAATGTCTGCCCCCCACTCGATCGGCCTGCAGTTGATGGGAGTGGCAAAGGTGTTGTCTACGATGAGCGGCACGCCGTGCGCGTGTGCCGCCTTTGCAAAGCGCTCGATGTCGAATACGACGAGGGCTGGGTTGGCGATGGTCTCACCGAAAACTGCCTTGGTGTTGGGGCGGAAAGCTTTCTCGAGCTCTTCGTCGCTGCAGTCAGGATCGACGAAAGTGAATTCGATGCCCATCTTGCGCATCGTGACGTTGAAAAGGTTGAAAGTGCCGCCGTAAATTGTGGAGGCGCTCACAATGTGATCACCGCAGGTCGCGATATTAAAGACGCTGAAGAAGTTGGCCGCCTGGCCTGAAGAGGTCAGCATACCGGCAGTGCCGCCTTCAAGAGCGGCGAGTTTGGCTGCCACCATATCGTTTGTGGGATTCTGAAGACGGGTGTAGAAATAACCGGAAGCTTCCAGGTCGAACAGTTTACCCATATCTTCACTGGTATCGTATTTAAAGGTTGTGCTCTGAATGATCGGGATCATTCTGGACTCGCCGTTTTTAGGTGAATAACCGGCTTGAATGCACATTGTTTCTCTTTCCATTTTTGTTACCTCCGCTGTGAATGGTATTCTCCGTATTCCGGATCTATTCTTAATACATCTTAAAAGATGTCGGTGAGTATGGCAAATACTAATTTGTTCATTTTGCGCCTGTCAAAAGAGAATCAACGCGCTCCTGCAAATACAAAGAGGGGAATTCATTGTCTGGATAAATTGAACATGTTATTATTGACTTATAAAAATGGGCAGCTCTTAACCGAATTGCCGGGAGGGTATATATGGCACAGGATAACAGAATCTATGTAACGGGTCACAAAAATCCGCATGCGGATTCAGTGGCAGCAGCGATCGCCTACGCGGAATACAAGAAGGCACAGGGGTATGATGCGATTCCCTGCGTTTTGGGCAAGATCAACAAGGAGTCCCAGTATCTCTTGGACAGATTCGGGTTTGATAAACCTACTCTGCTTGAGACAGCACAGGTGAGGCTTGATGAAGTGGATCTGGCCGATCCCTACGCGATCACACCGGAGACTACCATCTTTGAGACTGTAGGACTTATGAAGAAGGAGGACAGAGAGGGATTCGCCGTCGTCGATGAGGACGATACGGTGATCGGATGGGTCTCCAAGTCGGATCTGGCAAATATCGCGCTCAATGATACGAAGAATTCCCATTCGATGCTCAAGGATACTCCCACAGAATACATTGCCAAGACTATCAACGGGAAGATCCATTATGATGATGATGATCAGCGTCACCTCAACGGAAAGGTGAGCATCCTCACCATGACGAACAAGGAGAATCTCGAGGATTACGAAGTGACGGACAGGATCGTGATCACGGGAGGCAACAAGAAAGCCCAGAAGATCCTGATCGAAAAGGGAGCCGGCATGCTGATCATTATCTGGGAGACTTCCGTGGATGACAGTGTACTTAAACTTGCGAAGGAGCACCATTGCACGATCATAACGTCCGGATACGGCGCGATGAATACTTCCAGATTTCTGTATTTTGCCCCTCCGGTGAGAATGATGATGACGCTCAAACCCATGAAGTTCTACGGGCATGAACTGGCGGAGGACGCCGGCAGAAAGATGGCGAGAACTCAGTTCAGAGCTTTTCCTGTAGTAGATGACGACAACCACCTGGTGGGATATGCGATGAGATCCCATATCCTCAACTATAATGACAAACAGTTGATTCTGGTGGACCACAACGAGTTCTCTCAGTCGGTCAAGGGAATTGAGAAGGCAAGAGTTCTGGAAGTAATCGACCACCACAGGGTCACAGATTTCTCCACGTCCAGACCTGTGAGTTTCAGAAACGAGATCGTCGGAAGCACATGCACGATCATCGCGACGATCTTCAGAGAGAATCAGGTTCCCATCGAAGAGAACCTGGCGGGCCTTATGCTCGGAGGGCTTTTGTCTGATACGATGAATCTTCAGACTCCGACGACGACGGACAAGGACAGACACACAGCCAACATACTGGCTGCTCTGGCGGGCCTTGACCTTGATCAGTTCTCGGAGGAACTCTTCTCTCTGACAGAGGACGAGGGAGGATCCCTGGAAGAACTTATGAGCCGCGACATTGTTTTCGAGGATGTCATGGGCGTCCGTCTTATGCTCACAAAGGTAAATGTTCCTCAGGTGGAGCCTTACAGGGACAGAGCGGAAGATATACAGCAGGCGCTGGATCTTCTTACCAAGAACAAGAACGCGGATATCGGAATTCTTTCCATTACTTCGGCGCTGGAGAACAGTTCGATCCTGTTCGCGTCCGGAGAGAAAGGAAA
>CACZJD010000038.1 GCA_902781325.1 uncultured Lachnospiraceae bacterium | reverse complement strand
TTCCGTCGGAAAGATCGGCGGAATGGAGACCGCTATGAAGACGGGCGTGGGCAGTTACGCGATCCAGATCGGGGAACTGCAGATCGGCGCGATCGTGGTGCTCAACGCGCTGGGCGACATCTATGACTGGAAGAGCGGAGCGCAGGTCGCGGGTCTGTTAAGTGAGGATAAAACAGAGCTGCGGAGCACTTTGGCGAAGATGAGCAGCTCTATCGAAGCCGTGGAGAACAAGTTTACAGGCAATACGACGATCGCCGCTGTCATAACAAACGGACATTTTGACAAAGCCCAGCTGTGCAAGATCGCAGGAGTTGCGCACAACGGATACGCCCGTGCGATCAACCCGGTGCACACTTCCGCAGACGGAGACAGTATCTATGCGGTATCGGTGGGAGAAGTGAATGCAGACCAGGATCTTGTAGCGGCACTCGGCGCAGAGGTGTTAAGCGAAGCGATCCTG
Source organism: uncultured Lachnospiraceae bacterium (assembly GCA_902781325.1). GTDB lineage: Bacteria > Bacillota > Clostridia > Lachnospirales > Lachnospiraceae > CAG-791. The sequence continues at coordinate 38,156 of CACZJD010000038.1, read as the reverse complement.
AGGGCTGTGACCTCAGCAGACAGCGCATATGGCCTTCCCAGCGCGTCAGCGTTGGGGTTTGTGGATAACAGTAACTGAAGGAACGGACTGAAACAGTCCGTATATGAAAGGAGTTAAGCGATGAAAGTGATCAGTACAACAAACGCACCCGGCGCGATCGGTCCCTATTCTCAGGGATTTGTGGCAAACGGAATGGTCTTTACTTCCGGCCAGATCCCGATCGATCCGGCTACGGGCGAGATGCCGGAAGGCATTAAGGCGCAGGCCGAGCAGAGCTGCAGGAATGTGATCGCTATTTTGGAAGCGGCCGGATCCGGAGCAGAGAAAGTGATCAAGACGACCTGCTTTCTGGCTGAAATGTCAGACTTTGCCGCTTTCAACGAAGTTTACGCGAAGTATTTCACGTCCAAGCCCGCGAGAAGCTGCGTCGCGGTTAAGCAGATCCCCAAGGGAGCACTCTGCGAGATCGAATGCGTCGCGGAGGCTTAACAGAAAGATAAAGAGAAAAAGGGCGTAACCGGGAGGATTCCCGGAGTGTTCGGACAGGAGTTGGGATTTTGAGTAAGAAGAACGATGACGGGAGAGAATCCGGCGAGTTCAGAGAGACAGCTTTTTACGCGGTGCTGCCTCTTTTGGTTGCAGCGTCTCTTTTCAGAAGCTGTTCAGCCAGGAGCGCGGAGATTCCTCAGACGATGCAGCAGACGGGCACCGGGCAGCAGATCGTGTCAGATGATGCGGAGGAGACGAGAGCAGCGGATCATAAAGCTGAGCCGGAAGAAACAGCCGAAAATACGAAAGGGTCGGAATCGACAACTGTTCGTTCGAATCCTTATAATCCCGCGAATTTCTCATATTTGGACGAAGTATCGGAGAATATCGGATATTTTGACGAAAACTATGAGTCGCTTCAGGGCATCGATGTCTCAGATCACCAGGGAGAGATCGACTGGAAGGCGGTCGCGGACGCGGGCTACGAGTTTGTGTTTGTCCGTGTAGGATTCCGCGGTTACGGTGATGAGGGAACCCTCAACGAAGACACCATGGCCATTGAGTATATGCAGGACGCGGAAGCGGCCGGCCTTGAGGTGGGCGCCTATTTCTTCTCCCAGGCGCTCAATGAAGAAGAAGCTGCGGAAGAAGCAGTGTTCGCTGCCGATGTGATCAAAAGGTCCGGCGTCAGGATGACGCTTCCCCTGGTCTATGACCCGGAGTATATTGAAGGGACGCAGGGACGGGCAGATAACCTGAGCCGCGAACAGATCTCCGCCAACGCGCATGCATTCAAGGAAGCGGCAGAGAAAGCTATGAACTGCAAAACGGCGCTCTATACAAATCTGTACTGGGAGAATAACTGTTTTGACAATGAAACATTGAACGATTTTGAGATTTGGTACGCGGATTATGAGGAGACGCCGCAGACGCCTTATCACTTTACATGGTGGCAGTATTCGGAGACCGGATCGGTCCCCGGGATCAAGGGCGAGATGGATCTGAATCTGTGGATCAGAAGAGCCGACTGATCCGGAGCATAAAGGAAACTGTAATAAGGCAAAACAGCGAAGGGAGACTTGTTATGGCATTTTCAAAAGACTTTCTGTGGGGCGGAGCCGTAGCGGCGCATCAGCTTGAGGGGGCCTGGGACGTGGACGGAAGAGGACCAAGTGTCAGCGACGTGATGACCGGCGGATCCAACAAGGTGGCGAGGCGCATTACGGACGGCGTGGTGCCAGGAGAGAATTATCCCAACCACAAGGGTATTGACTTTTTTCACACCTACAAAGAGGATGTAAAGCTGTTTGCGGAACTTGGCTTTAAGTGCTTCCGGACTTCGATCTCCTGGAGCCGCATCTTCCCCAAAGGAGATGAGACGGAGCCCAATAAGGCGGGTCTGCAGTTTTATGACGATCTGTTCGACGAACTTTTAAAGTACGGCATTGAGCCCGTTATCACGCTCAGCCATTTCGAAATGCCTTATTACCTGACACAGGAATACGGCGGCTGGGTCAACCGCAAACTTGTGGATTTCTTTGTGCGCTACGCACTGTGTGTTATGGAGCGCTACAAGAATAAGGTCAAGTATTGGATGACCTTCAACGAGATCAACAATCAGTCCAACACGGCTGTCGATATTTTCGGCTGGACCAATTCCGGCATCCGTTTCTCGCAGTTTGAAAACCCCAAGAAGGCGCTCTATCAGGCGGCTCACAATGAGATGGTTGCTTCCGCGATCGTCGTGAAGAAGGGCCATGAGATCAATCCCGATTTCAAGATCGGCTGCATGCTCGGTTTCGTGCCGTTCTATCCCTATTCCTGTGATCCGGAAGACATTATGCAGGCTGTGGAGGCCATGCACGAGAGATATGTCTTCTCCGATGTCATGTGCAGAGGACATTACGGCGCCTATGCTTATAAGGAGTGGGAGAGAGAGGGAACCGCGCCCGTTATGGAAGAAGGCGACGCGGAGATCCTGGCACAGGGAACAGTGGACTATATCGGCTTCAGTTACTACATGACCAATACAGTAAAGGCTAAGGTCGAGAAAGCAGGCGCGATGATCGTCGGCGGCAATGCTCATTCCGTTCCCAATCCCTATGTGAAGGTATCTGACTGGGGCTGGGCGATCGACCCGGTTGGCCTCAGATATGCGCTGAACGCCCTGTACGAGCGCTACGAAAAGCCCATGTTCATTGTGGAGAACGGCCTCGGCGCCTATGATCAGCTGCTGGACGACAAGAGCTGTGACGACAGCTATAGGATCGATTATCTGCGCGCGCACATCGAGCAGATGAAAAAGGCAGTGGAATACGATGGCGTTGAACTCATGGGATACACGCCCTGGGGCTGCATCGATGTTGTGTCCTTCACCACCGGCGAGCTGGCCAAACGCTATGGGTTCATCTATGTGGATCTCAACGACGACGGCACAGGGACCGGAGCGAGATACCGCAAGAAATCTTTTGACTGGTACAAAAATGTGATCGCGACAAACGGTGAAGAGCTTTAAGAGATAAGATCAGGTTGGCGGCCATCGCGGGTGCGGTGGCCGTTCTATGTAAGGAAGGGAGCAGTATGATCGCCAAAAATCAGATCTGGAAACTTTATGGAACTGAATATAAGGAGATGACCAAAGAATTACTCTCCAAAACGGATCTTGCGGGTTTGATCGGGGGCAGAGAGAAAAGGGTCGCCATAAAGCCGAATCTGGTGGTCGCCTCTCCTGCGGAATTCGGCGCAACCACGCACCCCGAGGTGGTTGCCGGAATCGTGGAATATCTGCAGGAAAATCAGTTTGAGAATATTGTTATTGTGGAGAGTTCATGGGTCGGAGACCGCACTTCTGAAGCGTTTATATACTGCGGCTACAAAGAACTGTGCGAGAAATACGATGTGCCCTTTATAGACGGACAAAAAGACAAATGGCATGAAGCCGACTGCGCCGGCATGAAGCTCAATATCATTGACGCGGTGGACAGTATCGATTTCCTGATCAATGTGCCGGTGCTCAAGGGACATTGTCAGACCAAAATGACCTGTTCGCTCAAAAACCTCAAGGGACTTATCCCCAACACGGAGAAATCGCGCTTCCACCGCATGGGCCTGCACAAGCCGATCGCGCATCTGCAGGCCGGTATCCGGCAGGACTTCATTGTTGTGGATCATATCTGCGGAGATCTGGATTTTGAAGAGGGTGGAAACCCGGTGGTGCGCAACTGCGTTATGGCGGCTGTGGATCCGGTTCTGGTGGACAGCTATGCCTGCAGTCTTCTGCATTATACGCCGGACGATGTTCCTTATGTGCGGATGGCGGAAAAACTGGGGATCGGATCAGCCGATCTTAATTCCGCGCAGATCATCGACCTGGGCGGCTTCCATGGATATGCCGGCAAAGAAATGAAGGAGGACCTTCCCCGGGAGCACAAGATCCTGGAGGTTTCCTATGCTGTCAACGAAGTGGATTCCTGCAGCGCCTGCTACGCGAGCCTTACCGGCGCGCTGTGGAGACTCAAGGAAGAGGGACTTCTTGATAAACTGGATATGCCGATCGGTATTGGTCAGGGCATGCAGGGCAAAACCGGAAAACTGGGCGTAGGAAAGTGCACGAAAGATTTCGACGTGTGTATCATGGGATGTCCTCCGGACGAGGATAAGATCTATAACGAACTAAAGGCGTATATACTGCGTTGAGCCGTTCAGACAGACGGGTGAAAGATAAAAAATCTCCTGTAAAGTTGGGGTGATCCCAAATTTACAGGAGATTTTTATCCTCTATTTCATTACAACGAAGGACTGGGCGCCAACGGTGAGAACTCCGTTATCGAGGCAAGTCCTGCCCAGCTCGAACAGTACGCTGCCGTCAAGTTTCATGGTCACGGAAGCGGGGAGTGTGACGGACTGTTCATTGCCGGCTGGATTCACTGCGCAGAGAAGGTCACCGCGCAGGTAGACGAAAGGCTTTCCGGCTTCGCTGCACACGACCTTAAAGTCCGCGTCTGCCTGCAGGTCTTCTTCCTGATGGCGAAGCGTCAGGATCGCGCGTACGGTGTTCAGAAGGGATGCGGGATCCTTTTCCTGCGCCGCAACGGTAGGAGCATCCGCGCTGCTGTCTACCGGAAGATAGAGAGCAGACGACTCGCCTTCGGAGAAGCCCAGGTTTGCGCTGCCGTCCCACTGCATGGGGGTTCTCGCGCCGGTGCGGAAGTAGCCGCCCTCCTTTGTGGGCACATCGAGGTACTTCATGCCGATCTCGTCGCCATAGTACAGGAAGGGTACTCCGGGAAGTGTGAAGAGGAAGGAGTAAGCGAGCTTAAGCTCGTCCTTATCCAGGTTATAGCTGGGGCGGATCGTGTCGTGGTTGCAGGTCAGAACAGAGATGTATCCATGATCTTTGGTGTCCTCATACCACTCCAGATACTGGTCAAGGAAACGGGCTATGCTGCCGCCTGCATCTTTCTTGAAGTAACTGTGATCTTCTGAATTCCGGTCTCCGTGAATGCTGCCGCCGTGGTTGTAATAGTCGCGCATCAGTGTGGAGTAACCGCCGCCCTGCTCGTTGAGAACGAAGTCCATGTCGTAGCCGCAGCGCAGAGACAGGGAAGGGTTGCTCCATTCCGCCACCATCGCGGCATCCGGGAACTCAAGGTCCAGCATGCGGCGCACGTCCTTCCAGATCGCGCTGGTGCCGCTCTTCTTCTCATCGTCGTTTTTTACCAGGGAGGAAGCCATGTCTACGCGGAAGCCGTCGCAGCCGTGGGAGAGCCAGAACCGCATGATGTCCTTAAGGGCCTCGCGGGTAGCAATGGCTGCCGGATCGCGGAAGCTCTTCTGCCAGGGCTCGGTCACCTTGTAGAAGCCGTAATTGAGGGCGGGCTGGCACTTGAAGAAGTTCAAAATATAGCAGCCGCTTCTCTCGCTCTCACCTCCGACATAAGGAAGGCTGCCGGCGCCCCGGAAGCAGAAATCCGTCCAGATGAAGCGATCGGAGTATTCGTTTTTCTCTGCCTTCTGGCTTTCGACAAACCAGGGGTGCTCCTCGGAAGTGTGGCCGGGGACCAGGTCCAGAAGAACCCGGATACCCTTCTCATGGGCTTTGTCAAAGAGACGGTAAAGATCTTCATTAGTGCCGTAGCGGGGTGCCACTTTTTTGTAATCGCGGACGTCGTAACCGGCATCTTTAAAAGGGGAGTCGTAGCAGGGATTGATCCAGAGCGCATTGCACCCAAGGCTCTTTATATAATCCAGCTTTTCGATGATCCCGTTAATATCCCCGATGCCGTCACTGTTTGTATCCTTGAAAGACTGGGGATAGATCTCATAGAAAACTGTGTCCTTTAACCATTTTGCTGCCATCTGTAATTCCTCCGTTCAATAAGAGAATAATTGTGTTCGGTGTATTGCGGCGGGTTTATTGAAGTGCCCTGCCTGTGATAGTATAATACGATAAACGAAGGACACTATTCTTGCGATATTGCAGGAATTTCTAACAGGATTCTATGGTTTTGAGAGAGGGGAGCATGCCGGGTACAACGAATCAGGCCGCGGTGAGAGAAATGGCGAGGCACGGCGATATTTTCCTGCCGGTGAACAGCTATCATTGTCTGGTGCCCGTGACATATAGAGAGCTCGCGCTTCACTGGCACGAAGAAATGGAGATCACGCTGATCTGCGAGGGAACATCGGATTACCGCGTCGGACAGGAACCGTTTCGCGCAGCGGAGGGTGATATCATTCTGATCCCGCCCTACTGCACGCACTCCGCATATGAGATTCCCGGCAGGACAATGGTCTCAGACAGCCTGGTCTTTCATCTGGATCTGCTCGGGGCGCAGGGACAGGACCTGTCGGCTTCTAAATATCTGAGGCCGCTGGCAGAAGGCCGGCTGCAGATGCCGGAGGTGATCCGCGGTTCCGACAGGGGCTACCGGGAGATCAAAGAGGCCTTTCTGGGAGCACTGGAGTGTTTTCAGAACCGGCCGCCTTTTTATGAGATGCGGCTGAGGGAGAACCTGCTCCATGTTATCATCCTGCTGTTTGAGTTTGGCTATATCCGGGAGCCGTCGGAGGGACACAGCACTTTTATTAACCGGCTCCAGCTCAGGAATGTCCTGCAGTATATCGCAGAGCATTACCGCGAAAAGATCAGGGTGGCGGACCTGGCAGGCCTGAGCGGTTTCAGCGAGAGTTACTTTATGAGCTTTTTCAAGCAGCATGTGGGCATAAGCTGCATTCAGTATATTAATCATTACCGGGTCCAGAAGGCCGCGCACGCGCTTGAAGAGACTTCGCAGCCGGTGATGGAGATCGCGATGGACCACGGGTTTGACAATATTTCTTATTTCAACCTGCAGTTCAGGAAAGAATTCGGCATGACGCCGCGCGAATTCCGCAGTCAGCACAGAAGGGGGGCTTGAGCAGATGGCAAAGGCCAATAATCACAAGATGGCGCTTTTATACATGATGCGGGAGCTGCTCCTTAAGACGGATGAAGAGCATGTGCTGAATGCATCAGATTTGATAAAAGCGCTGGAAAATATAAACCTGGAGGCCGACCGCCGGACGATCTACAGTAACGTGGAGATCCTTCAGGATTTTGGCATCGACGTGATCAAAAAAGAGAACGGCCAGGGTTACTATATCGGCTCGCGGGAGTTTGAACTGCCGGAATTAAAGCTCCTGGTGGATTCCGTGCAGTCCTCCAAATTCATCACTGAAAAGAAATCACGGGAGCTGATCGGCAAGCTTATGCGGCTTACCAATGAACAGAAAGCCAAGCAGCTCAACCGCGCGGTCTTTATCCGAAACCGCATGAAGACCGGCAACGAGAGCGTCTATTACAACGTGGACGCGCTGCACGAGGCGATGAACCGGAACCGGCAGATCGAGTTCAAATACGGTGAATGGAACACAGGCAGGAAACTGGTGGAGAAAAAGGGCGGCATGATGTACCTGGTCAGCCCCTGGGCTCTCACATGGGACGATGAGAACTACTACCTGATTGCTTTCGATGAAGCGGCAGGCATCATCAAACACTACAGGGTGGATAAGATGATGAAGATCGAACTGACTGATCAGTCGAGGGTCGGGCAGGAGGCCTTTCAGGATTTTGACCTGGCGGCATTTTCCAAAAAGACCTTCGGCATGTTCGGAGGGCCGGACGCGGATGTGGTACTCCGCTGCAGGAATGAACTGGTCGGCGTCATTATCGACCGCTTTGGCACAGAAACTATGATCGTGCCGGAGGACGGCGGTAACTTCCACGTACATGTCACAGTCGCGGTGAGCCCGCAGTTCTACGGATGGGTGACGGGCATCGGCGCGGGGATCGAGATCAGTTCGCCCGAAGAGGTGCGCAGCGGCTACAGGAATTATCTGCAGGGGATTCTGTCAAAGTATTAAAATGGGAAAGACTTTATGAAAAATAACACTCTGAAAAAAACCAGTCATATTATCGTCGTACTTCTCGCAGCTGCGGCAGTGATGTTCCTGATCATTTTCATGCATATACATATTGATCGGCTTTTAAACGCCGATGACTCGAGTGAACTGGTTCTGGCCAAACTATTATCGGAAAACAAAGAGATCCTGTCCGGAGACTGGTACTATTCAACAGAACTCAGGGTTCTGAACACACAGCTGATCTATACTCCCTTTTTCTGGATCTTTAAAAGCTGGCATATGGTAAGGGTCTGTTCTCTGGCTGTAATGTACGGCATATTGATTGCCTGTGCATGGTATTTTGGCAGTAAGACCTCCATTAAGGCGTATATTCCCATTATTGCGCTCCTTCTCGTTCTTCCTGTCTCTTATGACTATCTGCGCTTTGTTCTCAAAGGCGCTTATTATGTACCTCATATTGCCGTAAATCTGATAGAAATGGGGCTGCTCTTCAGGTATATAAAGGCAGAAAAGGGAAAGGACAAGAGGAGTATCCTGGTTGTTTCAATCATACTCTCCGTACTTGCGGGAGCCGGAGGAGCGAGGCAGATTGTCATATTATATCTTCCCCTTCTGTTCGGAGTACTGATGAGCATTGCCGCGAATCTGTATTATAAGCGTTACGCGGACGTGACAGACTCCTTTATCAGAGACCTGGCGGGATTTGCGCTTGTTTCATTTACGGGAGCAGCAGCCGGGTTTGTCATTAACGCAAAAGTTCTTTCAAAATTCTTTACATTCAAGCAATGGAATTCGATCAAATTCACTAAGCTTTCAGCGGAACGATTTTTTACTGTTCTTAATGGCTTTTGGGCTGAAATGGGGTATAGAGAAGGCCCGGTCGGGCTCAGCACGCTCTTCACCAACGCGATTGGGATCGTTCTTTTTGCGTTAGCTCTATGGAGTATGCTATACGGGATCAGGCACTATGAAGAGGTCTCCCGGGAATATCATGTCCTTTCCGTATTTTACGCGTCTTTTCTTGTTATTTTTACAGCACTGTATGTATGGACTGATATGTTATACAGGGACAGATATAATATCCCGTCGCATATTTTCGGGTTTGTGCTGATCCTCTTCTGGGTCAGAGAATCCCGCCCGAGGTTTAAGATCCGCTCCTTCCTGCTGCTGCTTTATATCTGCGCGCTCCTTATAAATTCTGTATCAGCATACCGGTACTTCGGGAAAGCGGACAGTACACCTGAGTATAGAGAGATCGTCTCTTATCTGACCGGAGAAGGGTATGATTTCGGATACGGCACTTTCTGGAACACCAGCATTCTGACAGAATTATCCGACGGCCGGCTGAAAATGCACACATGGACAGACGCAAAGAATAGCGGCACATTAGAAGATCTTACAGATGTCGATTATACCTACAAATGGCTTCAGGCCAAAGAAAACGACACCTTGATTCCCGAGGGAAAGGTTTTTGTCATATTCGCGGCAAACGAACCGGAGCGCTTGGTCTGGAAAGATAATATCGAGAAACTGACACCCATTTATAAAACATCCAATTTTCTTGTTTTCGGGTTTAAGGATCATGACGAAATGAAGAGTCTCCTTGAAAAGTATTAACAGGATTTTTCGGACATTTTGCGAACTTGTCCATTTATTGTTCGAACTTGTCTATGTACAACTAAAACCGGAAAGGATAAAATAGTATTAGTTTCAGGCACATCAGCTGCAAGTAAAAAGGAGATGTATAGCAAAATGAAAGATTTTAAGGCTGAATTCAGAAAAATTGGTATTGTTCCTGTAGTAGTATTGGATGATGCGAAGGACGCAGCGCCTCTTGCTAAGGCACTCGTAGAGGGCGGCCTTCCCTGCGCAGAGGTTACATTCCGTACCGCAGCAGCGGCAGATGTGATTAAGAATATGGTTGAGGAATTTCCTGAGATCCTGGTAGGTGCAGGAACAGTCCTGACAACAGAGCAGGTCGACCGCGCAGTGGAATGCGGCGCTAAGTTCATCGTAAGCCCCGGCCTCAATCCGGAAGTCGTTAAATATTGCCTGGACAAGGGCATTCCGGTAACTCCCGGCACACAGACTCCCAGCGAGATGGAGCAGGCTATTGCTCTCGGTCTTGACTTTGTCAAGTTCTTCCCCGCAGAGCCCGCAGGCGGCCTCAAGATGATCAAGGCTGTCGCAGCGCCTTATGTAAACCTGAGCTTCATGCCCACCGGCGGCATCAACGCCAACAACGTAAGAGATTATCTTGCATATGACAGGATCGTAGCCTGCGGCGGCAGCTGGATGGTTCCGAACAAGCTTGTCAAGGAAGGCAAGTTCGACGAGATCAAGGCTCTGGTAGCAGAGGCAGCAGCAATCGTTAAGGAAATCCGCGGCTGATCAGTCGCAAATATTTAGGAGGGAAACAGAATGAAATTTGACCTTAAACCCGAGGGAACCTACAAATTTGACGCTGTCAGCCTTGGCGAAGTAATGCTCCGCCTTGATCCCGGTGAGGGACGCATCCGTACAGCCCGTTCTTTCCGCGCATGGGAAGGCGGCGGCGAGTACAACGTTATCCGCGGCCTGCACAAATGCTTCGGCATGAACACAGCTGTTATCACCGCTTTCGCTGACAACGAAGTCGGCAAACTGATGAAGGATTTCATCGAGCAGGGCGGCGTAAGCACAGACCTGATCTACTGGAAGAAGACTGACGGTATCGGCAGGATCTGCAGAAACGGCCTTAACTTCACAGAGAGAGGCTTCGGCATCCGCGGCGCTACGGGCTGCTCCGACAGAGCAAACACCGCTATTTCCCAGGCTACACCTGAAGATTTTGATTTCGAGTACATCTTTGGCACACTCGGTGTTCGCTGGATGCACACCGGCGGTATCTATGCGGCTCTTTCCGAGCAGGCATGCGAGACCGTTATCGCGGCATGCAAGACTGCGAAGAAGTACGGCACATTCATTTCCTACGACTTGAACTATCGTCCTTCCATGTGGAGCGCGATCGGCGGACTTGCAAAGGCTCAGGAAGTTAACAGGGAAGTTGCCAAGTATGTCGACGTCATGATCGGCAACGAGGAAGACTTCACTGCATGCCTCGGCTTCAAGATCGAGGGCAACGATGAGAACCTCAAGGAACTCAATATCGAAGGATACAAGAAGATGATCGGCGAAGCAGCCAAGACATATCCCAACTTCAAGGCTGTTGCAACTACTCTTCGTACAGTTAAGACCGCTACCGTTAATGACTGGAAGGCAATGTGCTGGGCAGACGGCGAGATCTACATGTCCAAGGAATACAACGGACTTGAGATCATGGACCGCGTAGGCGGCGGCGATTCCTTCGCTTCCGGCTTTGTATATGGCCTGATGACAACCGGCGATCCCGAGAAGGCTGTCAACTACGGTGCAGCTCACGGCGCACTCGCTATGACAACACCCGGTGACACTTCCATGGCTACCGTTGATGAAGTCGAAGGCATCATGGGCGGCGCAGGCGCAAGAGTTAAGAGATAATCCGTCATAGGAATGCTGATTTTTTACCAAAATTGTGTATAATAGAAAGAAGCAGCACAAACTGTTGCGGCAGCCCGGCAAACGGGCATTAAAGAATCCGGTTATGTGGTACATCTGCAGAGAGGGGGATTCTCTGCAAGGTGAGCCTATACATAATATGTGACTCCATGATAGCGGAAAAGGGGGCGTTTTCACGACACACAGTGGTGTGGCGCGGGAGCGCCTCTTTTTCTTGCGCGTCGGCATGGCTCATTGCTTCGAACTACCCGTCGGCATGGCTCATTGCTCCACACAAGCCATGCGTGGACAGGAAAGCATTTGTATCCCGCACGTTAATGTGGTAAAACTCGATATACGGCATATTCAAAGAAATGACACAATAAAGAGGTAATCAACATGCACAAAGAGTTTCTGATGGGAAATGAAGCCATCGCCCTCGGCGCTTTGGCGGCCGGAGTGAATCTGGTCGCGGGATATCCGGGGACGCCGTCTACGGAAGTGTTGGAGACGATCGCGAAGAGGAATCCCGGCAATGTATATGTGGAGTGGTCGATCAATGAGAAGGCAGGCATGGAAGTGGCTGCGGGCGCGGCTTATGCGGGCGCGCGGGCGTTAGTGACCATGAAGCAGGTCGGACTGAACGTGGCTTCCGATCCCCTTATGAGCCTGGAGTACATCGGCGTAAAGGGCGGCATGGTCGTGCTTGTGGCGGATGATCCCGGTCCGATCTCATCTCAGACAGAGCAGGATACGCGCACTTTTGCAATGTTCTCCAAAGTGCCGGTTTTTGACCCGTCTTCTGTGAGTGAAGCCTATGAGATGATCCAGGAAGCTTTTGACTTCTCGGAAAAATATGGAACGCCCGTATTCTTCCGCGCGACCACACGGGTGGACCACGGCTATGAGGCGCTGGAAGTCAAGGATCCGGAGGAATACTTTGTCAACAAGCCGGAAGGGTTTGTGAAGGATCCCTCCCGATGGGTAATCTTCCCGAGGCTGTCTGTTAAGAACCATGCGCTGATCGAAAAGAGAAACGCGGAGCTCAAGAATGTCTTCTCAGAATATCACCGCAACAAGATCCTTCGGGAGGAGGATACCGCAAAGTGCCGCAAAGGTATTGCGACCCAGGGCGTCAATTTCATGTATACACTGGATTCCCTGCACGATAAAAACGCGCGTGTCATGAGAGTGGCGACGCCGTTTCCATTCCCTGAGAAGCTGGCGCTGGATTTTCTTGCGGGACTCGATGAAGTGCTCTGCATTGAGGAACTTGATCCCGTGATCGAGCGCGCGCTCACTTATGTCTGCGGCAAGTACAGCCTCGATGTAAGGATCCGCGGTAAATTAACCGGAGATATCCCGCCCTCGGGTGAAAATTCCATGGAGATCGTCAGGGGGGCACTGGCAGAGTTTTTGAAAAATGAAGAAGATGAGACGGGAGAAGATGGAACTGTTGTCGCACCTGCAGCCGCTGAGCTTCCGCAGCCTCCGGCACTGCCTGTCAGACCGCCGGTGCTGTGCGCGGGATGTCCCCACAGGGCCTCCTTCTACGCGGTCAAGACAGCGATGCGCGGAAAGAAGACCATTTACTGCGGAGATATCGGCTGCTACACGCTTGGAAACGCGGCGCCTCTGGATATGTGCGACACCTGCCTCTGCATGGGAGCGGGCATCGGCATCGCGCAGGGTGTCGGACATATAGAGCCGGATACAAAGTGCTTCGCCTTTGTGGGAGATTCCACATTCTTCGCGTCCGGAATCACGGGCACTGTGAACGCTTTCTACAATCAGGCGGACATGACGCTGATCGTATTGGACAACTCAACGACAGCCATGACAGGCCACCAGCCGCATCCGGGCACCGGACGCACGGTAATGGGACAGGTCGTGGAGAAGGTGAGCATCGAGAGAGTTCTCAGAGCCATTGGCCTTACAGTGGTAGAGACAGTGGATCCTCTGGACTACGCTCTGAGCGTGGAGACGGTGAAGCGCGTGGCGGATGAGCCCGGCGTCAAGGCGATTATATTCAGATCTCCCTGCATAGCGATCAGCAAGCCGAAGGGCCGATCCCATGTGGATCCCGACAAGTGCATCGGGTGCGGGAAATGTATCCGCGAACTCGGATGTCCGGCGATCATTCTCGACAGCGACGGCAAAAAAGCGAAGATCGACACTTCCGTCTGCACGGGCTGCACGCTCTGCGAGCAGCTCTGCCCGGTTAAGGCGATCTCCGGCGGAGCGAAGAACGATACTGCGAAGGGAGGCCGTCATGAGTAAGAACATTATTTTGTGCGGCGTAGGCGGACAGGGCACTATTTTGGCATCGAGACTGATCGCTACAGCGGCAATGGACAAGGATATTCCGATCAAGACCGCTGAGACCATCGGTATGGCACAGCGCGGCGGCAGTGTTTTCAGCCACTTAAGGCTCGGAGAAGGGATCAATTCCCCGCTCATCGGCAAGGGAGAAGTCGATTTGATCATCGGTTTTGAACCCGGCGAGACGGTAAGACAGCTTCCATTCCTGAAACAGGGCGGTGCAGTGGTGGTCAGCAGCAGACCGGTCATGCCGGTGAGCGCGATGATCGGCCAGTCAAAATATGACGCGGAAGCTATGGTGGAGTACCTGAAAGCCAATGTGGAGCATCTGACCATAGTGGACGCGGATAAAGCCGCGGACGAACTTGGCTCTGCCAAAGTGTTGAACGTCGTACTTCTCGGCGCGGCACTAAGAAGCGGAGAGCTGGGACTTGAAGAGAGCGATCTCGAGAATGCGATCCGGGAGAAGGTGAAGGTCCCGGAGAAGTTCCTTGAACTGAATAAAAAAGCATTATCCTGGAGCAAGGGGGGAAAATGAAATGCAGATTAATGAAAAACAGTTGGCGCAGGTAAATCATCAGATCCAGCGTCTGATCGCGGCGGACAACTTCTACGGAAAACGCCTCAAAGAGGCCGGCGTAGACCACGTCAGCAGTGTTGAGGACTTCCTGAATCTGCCTTTTTCCGAAAAGCAGGATCTTCGCGAAGCATATCCGCTCGGACTTATGACTTGCAAAGAAGATGAGGTCGTCAGGATCCATTCATCATCCGGTACAACGGGAATGCCTGTAATTATTCCCTATACCGCCAAGGACGTCGACGACTGGGGCGAGATGTTCAAGAGATGCTATGAGTTTGCGGGAATCACAAAAAAGGACCGCATTCATATCACGCCCGGCTACGGCCTGTGGACTGCCGGTATCGGCTTCCAGAACGGCTGCGAAAAGCTCGGCGCGATGGCGATCCCTATGGGACCCGGCAATACCAACAAGCAGCTGCAGATGATGATGGACCTTAAGTCCACGGTTCTGTGCGCGACGTCCTCCTACGCCCTTCTTCTGGCGGAAGAGATCGAAAAGAGAGGCATCGCTGATAAGATCCACCTCAAAAAGGGCGTCATCGGTTCAGAACGCTGGGGCGAGAAGATGCGCAAGCGCATTTCCACAGAACTTGGCATTGAACTGTATGATATTTACGGGCTGACTGAGATTTACGGACCCGGCATCGGCATCAACTGCAAATATGACACCGGTATGCACTATTGGGACGACTACCTGTATCTGGAGATCATCGATCCGGCGACTGGAAAGAATGTCCCCGACGGCGAGTGGGGCGAGATCGTCATCACGACGCTTGTTAAAGAGGGCGCGCCGCTCATCCGCTTCCGCACGCACGACCTCTCCAGGATCATTCCGGGCGAGTGCCCTTGCGGCAGCAAATTCCCGCGCATCGATGTGATCACCGGCCGAAGCGACGATATGATGAAGATCAAGGGCGTCAACGTATTCCCCAAGCAGATCGAAGAGATCCTGGGCACTTTCCCCGAGCTCTCCAGCGAGTACCAGATCCGCATCTCCCATCTCGACGGAAAAGACAGTATGCGTATTTACGTCGAGACCAGCGGAAGCAACGACTTCAAGGCTCTGCAGCAGCAGGTCGCGGCAGCGGTCAAGAGCAAGATCGGTTTCACCCCTATCGTCTATGTTGTGGAACTCGGTTTCCTGCCCAGAAGCGAGAAGAAGTCCAAGAGAGTCATCGACGAACGCTTCCAATAATAAAAAACAGCGGTCAAAACAGTATTTTAAAGTGGAAAAGACAGGCGCGGCCGCCTGTCTTTTTTGCTATACTAAAAAGTGAGACATTAGCAAACCATACAGGAGGTAAACTGATGAAAGTATGCCTGTTAAATGAATCTTTTCCGCCGGTCATTGACGGCGTCGTAAATGTAATGATGAACTACGCCGACTATATGATGCGCGATTACGGCGCTGAGATCGAAGTCGGCACTCCCGAGTATCCGGACGGGAAATATGACGAGTATCCGTATGAGGTCGTGGCCTATCCGAGTTTTGACACCGCGGCGCAGACAAACGGATACAGGACCGGCAACCCTCTGGTGGGGAAAGCCGTATCGAGACTTGCGGCATTCAAGCCCGATATCATTCACGCACACGGACCCGCGTCCTCGATGGTGGTGGCGAGGCTTGTCCGCGAGATGACCGGCGCGCCGGTCGTCTTTACCTATCACACGAAGTATGACATCGACATCCGCAGGGCCGCCAAGATCAACCTGATCGCTGAAGAGACGATCAAAGCTATGGTCGGCAATATCGAAGCATGCGATGAAGTCTGGACGGTCAGCGACGGCGCGGGTAAGTCCCTGCAGGCACTGGGTTTTCAGGGTGATTACCGTGTGATGAACAACGGCGTGGACTTTGCCAAAGGCAGGGTGGACAGCGAAACTGTCAAAAAAGTGACGGCCGGCTATGATCTGCCGGAGGACGTTCCGATGTTCCTTTATGTCGGCAGGATCATCAATTACAAGAATCTGCCGCTGATCCTGGACGCTCTGAAGATTCTTGCGGACAGCGGACAGGACTTCAGGATGGTATTTGTCGGCAAAGGTCCCGACCAACTGGTGCTGGAGCATAAAGCGAAGGAATTGGGACTGATGGGAGGCAGTGCCCCCAAGGTCTTCTTTACAGGACCGATTTATGACAGGGAAACGCTGCGCGCATGGAACACCAGAGCCGACCTGTTCCTGTTCCCGTCGACTTTCGACACCAACGGCCTTGTGGTGCGCGAGGCTGCAGCCTGCGGACTGGCAAGTGTTCTGATCAAAGATTCCTGCGCGGCGGAGGGAATCACGGATGACCGCAACGGATTTATCATCGAGGAGTCCGCGGAAGCTATGGCGGAGCTTTTAAAGAGGCTCTGCGGCGACCTGGACCACGTACACGACGTCGGACAGCACGCGATGGACGAGATCTATCTCTCCTGGGAGGAGTGCGTGGCGAAAGCGTACGAGCGCTATCAGTATATTTTGGCCAGGAATAAGATCGGAGCCATGCCGCACCGCAAGGAGCAGATGACGGACAATATGGTGAAGATCGTCGCAAAGGCTATGGAAGAAGAGAACAAAGTGCGCACAAATGTCAGAGAAGGGCTTAGGGATATGCGGAGCAAGGCGCTGACAATGATGGAGTACACGAAAGCCGGGATCAAAGCCCTGGACGCACAGAAACTTCGCTGGGAGGATATCGCCGAGGATCTTTGGACTGAGACAGAGGAGCTCTTTAAGAAGTGAAAAAGCAATATGATTTCCGGAAGATGTCTTTCTACCAGATCTGGATCCGCAGCTTCTGCGACGGAAACGGAGACGGGATCGGCGATCTGTACGGCGTCTATGACAAGCTGGAATATATAAAGGATCTGGGCGTGGACGGCATCTGGTTCAGCCCGATCTACCCTTCGCCCAATGCGGACTACGGGTATGATATCTCCGACTACAAGGATATCCATCCCGACTACGGAACCCTCGACCAGTTCAAAAAAGTGCTGGACCGGGCGCATGAGCTGGGGCTGAAGGTGCTGCTCGATCTGGTGATCAATCACACTTCCGACGAGCACCCCTGGTTTATCGAGAGCTGCAAGGGGAAAGACAATCCCTACAGCGATTACTATATCTGGCGGGATCCGCGCTTCAAGGGAGAGGAAAAGCTTCCGCCCAACAACTGGTACAGCCAGTTCGAGGGTATTGCGTGGGAATACAACGAGCAGAGAAAGCAGTATTATCTGCACGTCTTTGCCAAAAAACAGCCCGATCTCAACATGGACAATCCCCAAGTGCGTGAAGAGGTTAAGAGCATCATGCGCTTCTGGCTGGATCTGGGTGTTGACGGATTCCGGGAGGATGTCATCAATTTTATCTCCAAGAATCCGGATATGCCGGACGGCTGGTCCTTCGTGCCCGCGATCAACGGCCTGCCTTTTTACAAGGACGGCCCCAACCTGCACAGTTATCTGAAAGAGTTCCGCGAGGTGGCGAAGGAGTACGGTGCCGTACAGATCGGAGAGGCGCCCTTTACCTCGGTGAAGACAGCGCTCACCTACATCGGCGGGCGGGAACGGGTCCTGGATATGCTGATCCAGTTTGACACCATGTTCGCGGACTGTTTCATGACGGAATATGTATATCACGGATTCAGGCTGCGCAAGCTCAAGAGAGCTTTCCGCCGGTGGCAGTACGGGCTGCAGGGGAAGGCGTGGTTCGCGCTCTATTTTGAAAACCACGATCATCCCCGCGTCGTGAGCCGATACGGCAATCGCCGCTATTGGAGGGCGTCGGGCTCTATGCTGGCGGCCTGTTACATCCTGCAGCGCGGAACGCCCTTTCTGTACCAGGGACAGGAGCTGGGCATGACCAATATCGCGCTCAACTCCATAGACAAATACATAGATGTGGCGGCTAAGAACGCGTATAATTCATTTTTCCTGAAGGATTCGGTGGAGCGCAGGCTTGAGCGGATCCATGTATCGACGCGGGATTCCGCCAGGACGCCCGTGCAGTGGACGGACGGCCCGAACGCCGGATTTACTACAGGAAAGCCCTGGTTCTATGTCAATCCCAACCACTCCTATATCAACGCGGAGACGGAAGACAGGGACCCGTTGAGCATCCTGAATTTCTACAGAAGGTGCCTGGCGCTGAGAAAGCGGAGCAAAACACTGCTGTGGGGCACTTACAGGGAATACTTCCGCGGCAGCAGCAAGATCTATATGTATGAGAGGAAATATGAGGACAAAGAGCAGGGACGCGAGGAGAGGATCCTGGTAATTTGTTCTTTCTCCACGCAGGAGGTGCACTATCCCGCGCCGAGAGGCTTTAACATGGCGAAGGGAAAGCTGATCCTGGACAATTATATTTCCGAGGAAGAAATGAAGACTGCGCCGGCAGAGAATACAGGAGCCGGTATCCCGGGGAAACTGCATCCCTATGAGGTGCAGGTCTGGAAGTTCCGAAAACGGCAGCAGCCGCAGACAGAGGAAAAGCATTAGTACAAGAAGCGATACAAAGGATTTATTATGAGTGGAACACAGATTTTTGAACTTATAACAGGAATGCTGAGCGGACTTGCGCTGTTCATATTCGGCATGAATGTGATGAGTGATACATTGACGCAGATGGCCGGCGGGAGCCTGAGCGGGGCGATTGACAAACTCACCGGCAAACGCATTGCAGGATGGGCTTTCGGAACCCTTCTGGCTGTATTTGTCCAGTCATCCGTGACTACGGTCATGACGGTAGGTCTTGTTAATTCCGAGATCATAACTGTTGCGCAGTCAGTCGGAGTCATGATCGGCGCAAACCTGGGAACTACGGCGACGGCATGGCTGCTCAGCCTTAATTCCCTTGGAGGATCTTTCCTGCTGATGCTTCTCAAACCCTCTTCATTTACTCCGTTCCTTGCGATCGGCGGCGTGGTGTACCTGATGTTCGCCAAAAGCGCCAAGAAGAGGTCGATCGGAACGATCGTCGTGGGATTTTCCGTTATGATGATCGGCATGGACACGATGAGCAACGCGGTGGCGCCCCTCCAGAACGTTCCGGCTTTTAATAAGATGATGTTCAGCTTTTCAAATCCGTTCCTTGGCGTTCTTGTAGGTGTTGCGTGCACGCTCCTTATCCAGAGTTCAGCGGCAGCGATCGGTATTCTGCAGGCTTTAGCGATGTCAGTCGGTGTGACCTATTCCATGGCGATCCCGATCGTCTGCGGCGCCCAGCTCGGAACCTGCCTGACTGCTATTCTTGCCTCCCTCGGCTTCAACAACAGGGGAAAGAGGGCGGCGCTGGTCCATCTGTTCTACAACCTGATTAGAAATGCTTTGTTTTTGGTGATCTTCTACCTGATCAATGCGATGGTGGGTATTCCTTTTCTCAAGGCCGAGACAGGAGCGGTCGGAATCGCGGCGTTCCACACACTGATCAATCTGGTCGGGAGTGCAGTCTTTTTGCCGCTGGGGGACTTCCTTGTCAAACTGGTGCACATTGTCCTTCCCTTCAACGCGAAAGAACGCGAGGAAGAAGCAAATACGCTCACTATGCTCAACCCGCTGTTCCTGTCCAACCCCGCTTTTGCGCTTGATCAGGTCCTGACGGCTTCGGCTATGCTGGGAGATGCGGTCCAGGAATATTTTGACGCTTATCTGGAAATGATCGGACAAAATCTTTCGGAGCAGCCCGACAGAGTCAGGGAGCTGGGAGAGAAGACAGAAAGATACGTTTCTCAGCTCAGAAAATACTGTCTGCGTCTCTCTCAGCAGAAAATGCAGGATAAGGACGCCACAACGCTTTCGCTGCTCAGCGGAGCCATCAACAATTACGCGGAAATGGCGGAAAAGATCACGGCTATGAAGGACAGCTTCCTCGATTTCAGGAAGGATGGAAACGCCTTCTCCGACGAGGCGTGCAGGGATCTGAATATGTTCGGCAGCGCGGTTCAGGAGATCCTCGGAGCAACCGTCCACGATTATTCTACCCGGAACACGAGGCTTGCGGGCACGATCCAGGTGTACAGAGAAGTCATCACGGACATGCTGGGAAAGATCAACAGAAGAAGTGTCAGAAGACTTCATTCCGGCATCTGCAGCCAGGAAGGAAACATCGTGTTTTCGGAGATCTGCACGGGATATGAGAGGATCATCGACCGGTGCGACAGTATAGCAAGACACATTCTGCGGACTTCCCCGGAGCAGGAGGTTCCGCCGACACAGGAACAGTACGACAGGATCAAGGCGCTCTTTGAGGATAAGTTCGCGGAACTCGATTGACCGCCGGAAAAGCAAAAGTGGAAAAGAAAACCCTGCGGGCCTTTTGGAAGGCCTGCAGGGCTGTTTTATGTCTTGTGAGATTTATCCGGAGCTCAGATCCGCGATCAGATCTTCTGTGTGTACTGTTTGAAGATGAAAGCATAGCAAGTGCCGCCGCGGGGATCGTTGATCAGCAGTCTGTACCACTTGCCGTCTGCGGTGATTCCGTCGACTTTCAGCTTGTGGCCATACTCATAGGTCTTGGCGATCGGGCCGTTGGGGGTATATCTGCAGTTCAGGCTGGAAGCCGTGACCTTTACCCAAATGGGAGTGATGCTCTTAACGTCGATCTCCTGTCTTCCTACTCCGCCGGTTACTTCTGTAAGCTCTTCTGCATTCAGTTTGTTTTCCATCATGTCGCTCATCTTAATTCTCCTTTCGTGAACGTTGAAATTTTCTTTTATAAATATGCGGCTCATTGACGGTCCGCATTATTTTTCAGAGTCAGCCGGCCGCCGTGCCGGACCGCTCTTTTGTTGTTTCTATCATTATATACTGGGCCGAATCAGTATTTCCACGAAAAAGCTGAAAAAAAAATCCGGGGAATACAGGGAAGCGTCCCTGTACAAACATATGTACACCTCCTCGTATAGAATTAAGACCATAGAAGGAAGCAAACAGATTTACACAAGGAGGTCTGCTATGAAAGGATATCTGAACGAAGACGGTTACATGGGATTTGTTAACGGCCGCTATATTTTGTTCGCAAGCGAGGCCGAGTATGAAGAGTATATGATGGAGGACTGATCTTATGATAAAGGTAATCAGCTGGCTTCTCGGAATTGCCGCAGTGCTGTGTATGAGCATGCAGGTGATCGCCTGAGACGCAGGATTTTTAAAAGATTAGAAAAAAGGCTGCCGCTTACGCGACAGCCTTTATTCAGGTCTGACTGCGGAAGATGGGACTTGAACCCACACGGTGTACCCACCACAAGATCCTTAGTCTTGCTCAGGAGATGGGACTTGAACCCACACTATGTTGCCATAACAGGCACCTGAAGCCTGCGCGTCTGCCATTCCGCCACTCCTGCGAACAGATGCTATTTTACCTAAAACAGGTGTGCTTGTCAAATACAAAACGGCATTATTTTTTGATATAGTAAAATGGATTAGTGAAATACATGCTCCCGCGGGAGCGCGATCGTGGAAGGAGAATAGATTATGTACGCACTAGTGACAGGCGCCAGCGCAGGGATCGGACTGGAGATCGCCAGATATCTGGCGGTAAAGGGGTATGACCTGATCCTCACAGCGCGGCGGGAAGACCGGCTGGAGAAGGTGCGCGGGCAGATCCTGGACAGATTTCCGGACAGAAAAGTGCTGGTGATCCCGGCAGACCTCTCGAAGCGTGAGGAGTGCATGCGGCTCTATGAGGAGTCCTGCGACGGAGCCGGCAGTGAAAATATTGATTTTGTAGTCAATAACGCAGGCATGGGCGTTTACGGCCGTTTCCTCGAGACAGATCTTGAGAAGGAGCTGACCCTGATCGACCTTAACGTGACGTCAGTGCATATTTTATCCAAGCTGTTCCTTAGGCTGATGGCGAAGAACGGACACGGAGTGCTGTTAAATGTCGGCTCTTGCGCGGGATTTACGTCCGGACCGACTTTCTCAAGCTACTACGCGTCGAAGAATTATGTGGTGAGACTGACAGAGGCGATCCACGAGGAGCTGCGGCAGGCGAAGAGTCCGGTGAAGGTGTGCTGTCTGTGTCCCGGACCGGTGGACACCGCGTTCAATGAGAATTCGGGAGTGGCGGTGTCAGGTAAGCAGATCACAGCGAAGCAGGCTGCCCGGGAGGGCGTAGACGGCGCTCTGAAAGGGAAGATGCTGGTCATTCCGGGGACGAAGATGAAGCTGGTCACTGCAGGGTCCCATCTTCTCGGAGAGCATCTGTCTACTATGATCAATTACCATGTCCAGAAGAAAAAAGCGGGAGAGTAACCGGCACAGATGCTTATATAATTCTTACGAAAGAAACGATATAATAGAAAGGCAGAGGGAAGAGAAGGCAATACCGGACGCTCAGAGAGTTATTGGAGGTACATTATGGCCAGTATCCGCAACAAGCAGCGGCCTTTCAGGCTGCTCAAATATTTGTATGAAAATACGGATGAGAACCACCCTGTTTCCACGCCCGAGCTTGTAAAGATCTTTCAGGCGGAAGACGCGCATGCCTCCAGGAAAACGGTAAAGGATGATATTGACGTTCTCATCGGAGAAGGATTTGATATCGTTACGGTCAGAAGCACGCAGAATTCATTTTTCCTGGCGAACCGCAGGTTTGAGCTGCCGGAGATCAAACTTCTGATCGACGCGGTCTCGTCTTCGAGATTTATTAACAGGGAGAAGAGCACGGCCAGGCGGAGAAGATCCGGCGTCACCTTTACGCGGCGGACCGGGTCAAAGCGGACAATCATCAGATTTACTATACTGTGGACGCGATCACTGACGCCATCGATGAGGGGAAAAAGATCTGCTTTCAATATTATGAATACAGCGGGGACAAGGAGAAACTCCTGCGCCGCGACGGGGCGAAATATTGTGTGAGCCCCTACGCGCTGGTCTGGGACGACAACCACTATTATATGCTGGCCTTTTCGGATGACAGGCAGATAATGGTCAACTACCGTGTAGACCGCATGTGCAATACGGAGATGACGCAGGAGACTGCTGTGCCTATGCCTGCGGGCTTTGACATGGACGAATATGTGCAGCATCAGTTCCGCATGTTTGCGGGAGAAGAAGTGGAAGTGGTCCTCGAGTGCCGCAATGAAATGATGAAATACATCGTCGATCAGTTCGGCGAGGATGTAGAGACCCGGCCGGCGTCGGAGGAGACTTTTTTCGCGAAGGTCAGCGTCGCGGACAGTCCGACTTTTTACGGCTGGGTTTTTCCTTTCGAGGGAAAGGTGAAGATCGCGGAGCCGCAGGAGATTCAGGACAAGTACATGGCTATGGTGAAGGCAGCCGCGGCGCAGATGCAGGAGTAATTCGAGAGAATCCGCGCCGGAGGCAGAGGAGAGCCGGAAGATGTATCAGATCGCAATTGTTGAGGACGAAGAGATTTATGCGAAGATGCTGGAGGAGTTCATTCATCGCTATGAGAGGGATTCTTCCCATCAGTTTAAGATCAGACATTACCGGGACGGCTCAGAGATCGCGGATAATTACCGGGGCGGCTTTGATATTATCCTGATGGATATACAAATGAAGTTTATGGATGGGATGACCGCAGCCGAGATGATCCGTAAACGGGATCCCGAGGTACTGATCATTTTTATCACAAACAGATCTGATTACGCGGTCCGCGGGTATGAGGTCGATGCGCTGGACTATGTCGTCAAACCTGTCGAGTATTTTGCGTTTTCGCAGAAACTTGACCGGGCTGTCGCCCGGCGGGGCAGGAGCAGGGACTATCATCTCATGGTCCATGCCGACGGCGGCCTGTATAAATTGTCGGCGTCCCAAATATTGTTTGTAGAGAGTGAAAGACATAACGTGCATTTTTATACGACGACAGGCAAACTCACTTCCCGAATGAATATGCGCGAAGTCGAAGACCTGCTCAGGGGATTCGGATTTTATCGCTGCGGAAAGGGATACATCATCAATCTCGATAAGATCGATTCTTTTTCGGACGGAATCTGCCGCATCGGCAGCTACAATGTCCCGGTCAGCCGTTCCAAAAAGAAGGAATTTATGAATGTATTGACCGATTATATGGGCAGCACACTGTTATGACGAAAAGGCGGAGGAGAAATGGAGCAGATCAACGATATCCCGCGATTATACACCGGCCTGGCTGAATGGGCAGCCTGCCTCGTTGTATTGCTGAACTGCCGCAGGAAGGTTCAGACCGCGCCGTTTATTGCGATCAGTGCAGCCGCTGTTGTCCTGCAGTGCGGTTTTTTGACGATGACCGACGATATCGAAGCCGGGATCGTATGGATCCTGGTTATGGCCGCGGCATTCTTCTTTATGTGTATCTATATCTTTCTGTGCGCCGATATTTCGGCCAAGGGAGCGGTCTACGGGGCGGCAGCTGCATTTCTGCACGCTGAATTTGCGGCGTCGCTTGAATGGCAGCTGCATTTCTGGCTGCTGAAACGCATCCCGATCAGCGCGGCATTCTCCGCGTTGCTGCTGGTGACCGTTTACGCGATCGTCTTTTTTCTTTTTTATTGCCTTTCCAAGCGGCATATCACAGAGGAATATGTAAAGAGCCTGACCTGGAAAGAAGTCACATCAATATCTATTCTCATGTTATTTATGTTCGCGTTCAGCAACCTGTCGTTTTTTCTGTCAGGATCCCCGTTTTCGGGGCGGCTTGCAGAAGATATCTTCGTGATCCGGACGCTGGCAGACGGATTTGGAGTCGCTGTCTACTGGGGGTTTCAGATCAATATATCCGAGATTCTTACCCAGAAAGAACTGTATGCCATGCGCCATGTTCTCAGCAGCCAGTATGAGCAGTTCCGCAATTATCAGGAAAGTGAAGAAATGCTCCATATGATGCAGCACGACCTGAAGCACCAGATCGACGGCCTGCGCGGCGAGACCAATGAACAGAAAAAAGAGGCATGGCTGGACAGAATCGAGAATGAGCTCGACAAATGGTGGCTTCCCCAGCGGACGGGCAACGCGGTATTTGACACCATACTCTCTGCAAAACTCAGAAGAGCGAGGCAGCTGGACGTCAGGATCACATGCGTGGCGGACGGCGCTCTTTTGAACAAGCTCCATGTGGCGGATATTTGCACGATCTTCGGAAACGCTCTCGACAACGCGCTGGAAAGTGTGGTGATGATCCCGGATCCGCAGAAAAGGCTGATCCATGTCTCGGTCTCAGCACAGAAGAATTTCATTTTCATCAACATTGCCAATACGCTCGGGACGGCTCTGATCGAATCGGAGGACTCGCTCCTGACGACAAAGAAGGACAAAAAGAATCACGGCTACGGGCTCAAGGGAATCAAGTACGTAGTAGGAAAATACGGGGGCCATGTCACCCATAAAGCAGAGGACGGGTGGTTCAGGCTTAACATCCTGATACCCATTTAAGCAGTCTCAAAGGCATGCCGGTTCACGCCGGCATGCCTTTACCGTTTGTGATCAAAAAACGACGTTTCATGTCAGAACCGCCTATCAAAGAGGCAGTATTGGTAAAATAATAGAATATATGTACTGTAGCTTTTGGCACACAATACAAGGGGAGGAACAGGATAATGAGAAAAAATCTGGCACTAATCTTATCAGCTGCCCTTATGATCACGATGATGTCGAACGCGGTAATACCAGCGCTCGCGTCAGAGGGATCGGCGGATGATCCGTACAAGCTGATCCTCACGGAAGAGCCGAAACCTTCGTCCGGCTCCCGTAAGGCGGCGGGCGATGCCGCGGCTGCTGCAGCGGCAGAGCAGGCTGCTCAGACGGAAGGATCCGACACGAGCGATCCTTACAAGGGCGGCGGCGACAACAGCGATCCTTACAAGGGGACCGGCGGCGATACGAGCGACCCGTATAAGGGAACCGGCGGCGATGCCGCTGCATCAACAGGCGCAGCAGCGGCAGAACTCGCGGCGAACGCGGAGAACTATGTTCCCGAGCCCGGCGCAGGCGCGAAGTATACGGTGACGGTCACACCTGACAACTGGGTGAAGATTGAAAATGAAGGCGGGGCGACCCTCGGCCTGTCCCAGAAATCCGGCGTGAAGATTATTGAAGAAGACGGATTGGCCTTCAAGGATCTCAACCAGAACGGAAGCCTGGACGAATATGAAGACTGGCGAAAGCCCGCGGAAGAGCGCGCGCTGAATCTGGCGGAGCAGATGAAAGGCGAGGAAAAGGCGCTGATGCTGGCACATGGCGGCTGGGACGGCGATTTCACGACAGAGCCTCTCACTGCGGACGACGCATCGGCTGTTTATCTCAAGGCCGGCGGAAGAGGCGGTGTTACCCGTGCGATCTCCAACGGCGGCGGAGCCCATGCGAAGTGGACAAACGCGCTTCAGGAAGTGGCGGAGAGCTGCTTCTACGGCATTCCCGCAATGATCTCTATCGATCCCTGCAATATTTCGGGCCTTGTTGAGAGCGTTTCTCTCGCCTCTACGATGGATCCAGCACTTGCTGCTGAGATCGGCAAGCAGACCGCGAAACAGTACCGCGCAGCCGGTGTTACCGCACTGCTCGGGCCGCAGGTCGACATCTCTTCGCCCATCATGAGCCGCGCGGGAGGAACATACGGCGAAGACCCGCAGCTGACGCTTGACATTGCCACCGCGTATGTCAACGCAATGCAGTCCACTTATGATGAAAACGGCGAAGACCTCGGCTGGGGCAGTGAGTCCGTATACTGCTTCACGAAGCACTACGGCGGCGCGGGCTCCACTGAAGGCGGACGCGACGACCACACCTACGCAGGCAGATATACAGTATTCCCGGGAGAGAATCTGGAAGCACACCTGATCACCTATTTTGACGGCGTGTTCAACCTTCCCGGAAAGACCGGAAAATCCGGCATCATGACTGAGTACGCGATCAACGTCGACAAGGACGGCAATCCCTTCGGCGGAGAGTACGCGGGCGCTTACAATGAATTCATGTACAGCCTTTTGGACGAAGTCGGCTATGACAGTTTAAGGATCACAGACTGGGGCGTATTCGGCGGACTCGGAGAGAAGACCGGCGGTCTGTGGGGAACAGAGAGTCTGAGCGAACCTGAGCGCGTAGCACTCGGATTTGAGCGCGGCGTGAATATCCTGGGCGGCTATGGCGGTTACGGCGGCATCGGCGCGATCGCCGAGGGCTACAATGTTCTTGCCGGCAGGATCGGCGAGGAGGAAGCAAACGCGATCCTCACAAAGGCAGCATATAACTATATCGTAGTGATGATGAATCTCGGAATGTTCGAGCAGCCTTATAATGACAGCGCATATGCGGATTCCATTATCTTCAGCCCGGATTCGAATGCGTTCGGCCAGCAGACACAGGACGCTTCTGTCGTCATGATCAAGAACGACGGCGTACTCACCGGAGAAGCAAAGAGCGCGAAGCCGAAGGTCTATGTACCTTACGTTTACAGCACAGGATTCTCTGCAAACTGGATGATGGGTGTCAATGAAGGCACACCTTCCTGGGCGCCCGGACTTGATCTCGAGACGCTCGGTAAATATTTTGACGTTGTGACGGATAAACCCGGCACCGCAACAGGAGAGCCGGATGCGGAAGGAAAACCGAAGTTTACCAAGGATGATATTACAAGAGCGACCGCAGAGGAGATCGCAGGCTGCGATTATATCCTCGTAGGAATGACAGGCGCTTTCAGCGCGTCCTACAACTCCCACCTGCAGGCAGCTTTCGGCGCTCCCAGAGACCTGACAGGAATAGAGGACTTCTATTATCCCGCTTCTCTGCAGTATGCCGAGTATACAGCAGATACCGCCCGTGATCCTTCGATCAGCGGCAACACTGTCGACGGCGTGAAGGAAAACCGTTCCTACAAGGGAAGAACTGCTCCGGCAGATCCCAACTACGGACATCTTGAAGCGCTTCAGTACGCTGATTCCGTTGCCGGCGACATCCCTGTGATCGCGGCAGTCAGCATGGAAAGAGGCATGGTCTGGACGGAAGTCGAGCCGCTCTGCGATGCGATCTTCGTATCCTATAACGCGCAGAAGACGGATTCCGTCGCACGGATGATCCTTGGCCAGATTGAGCCTGCCGGACTTCTGGTATTCCAGCAGCCGGCATCCATGGAAGCGGTCGAAGCGCAGACAGACGACGTTCCCCGCGATATGGAATGCTACAAAGACGCGGCAGGAAACACCTATGATTTCGCGTTTGGTATGAACTGGGCAGGCGTCATCAATGACGGACGTACCGAGACATATTCCGCGGAACCTCTGACAAAGGTGAAGAGCCACGACTTCGGCGACAAGTTAAAGACGGCGGCAGCAGAATAACGGACGGCCGGGCAAGACCCGGACGTCCTGCTGCATCGAATTAATCAACATAGATAAGGAGGAAGAAAATGCTTAATTTTCTGTCAACACTGCTGTCCCCGATATTTACGCCGATGGGAGTCAGCCAGGCGGACCTCAACGCATATCTGAATCAGCTGTCCGGCTATGTGTATGCGATCCTCTTCGTGATCATCGCGATGATCGCTGTCATGATCGGGGCACATTGGGCAAAAAAGGGAAACCGCGCGATCATCCGCCTGGTCGCCGGTCTCGGCGCGCTGGCGGCAGTAGTAGGAATCGTAAACGCGATCTGCTTCGGCCCTATGTACAATAACGTTTCCGGTTTCCTGAACGCTTCCAAGGTCAATCTTTCTGAGGAAACGGTAGCGCAGAGCCGCGCGACAGTACAGAAAGTCGGTGAAGAGGGCGTGGTCCTTTTAAAGAACAACGGGATCCTGCCCCTTAACGTGGAAGAAACGAAAAAACTGAACGTGTTCGGCTGGTCTTCCACCAATCCGATCTACGGAGGAACCGGATCCGGATCCTCCAGTTCCGCAACCGCGGTCAGCATCCTGCAGTCCATGAAGGACGCCGGCTTTGAGCCCAACGAGGGCCTCTCCGGCATGTATGTGGAGTACCGCGCGGAGCGTCCCACGATCGCCATGGCGTCTCAGGACTGGACAGTTCCGGAGCCGCCGGTCAGCGTCTACAACGACAACATGATGAAAGCGATCCACGAGTATTCTGACACAGCTGTCATCGTTATCGGCCGAAGCGGCGGTGAAGGCGCAGACCTTCCCACCGATATGAAGGCGGTCCTCGACGGAACTTATAATCCCGCGGAAAAGGTCTCTGCGGCGCCCGGCAACTACGGCTATATGAATGCGGTTGCATGGAACAATGGCGCATATGATGACTTTGAGGCGGGAGAGTCCTACCTCGAACTCTCCGTGACTGAAGAGAATCTGGTCAAGAAGGTTTGCTCCGAGTTCGATAAGGTCATCGTGATCATCAACGCGAACAACGCAATGGAACTGGGGTGGGTAGATGAGTATCCTCAGATCGGTGCCGTTCTTCTGGCACCCGGCTCCGGTATCACAGGATTCGCTGCACTCGGCGAAGTCATGAGCGGCGCAGTGAACCCTTCCGGCAGAACAGTCGATACATTTGTAAAAGACCTGTTCGCTACACCTTATATCAACAATATCGGCCAAATGTCCTTCACCAATGTGGATGACCTGAAGGCACAGATCGCTGCCGCAGATCCCGCATATGAGGGAACACTCTCCTTCGTCAACTATGTCGAAGGCATCTATGTAGGCTACAAGTATTATGAGACCGCGTCCGACGACGGCGCGATCAAATATGAGGATCATGTCCAGTATCCTTTCGGCTACGGTCTCTCCTACACGACCTTTGAGCAGAAGATCGAGAACTTCAAGGCGGACGACAAGGCAGTCACTTTCGACGTCACTGTAACGAATACAGGCAGTGTCGCCGGCAAGGATGTCGTGGAAGTATACTTCACGCCTCCGTATACCGACGGCGGTATTGAGAAGGCTTCTGTTAACCTTATCGATTTCGCGAAGACCGATGTGATCGAGCCCGGCGCTTCCCAGACGATCAATTTCGCGATCAATACCGAAGACATGGCGGCATTTGACTCCGAAGGCATTAAGATTCAGGGCGGCGGCTATATCCTCGAAGCAGGAGAGTACAAGATCTCCCTTCGCGCCAATTCCCATACTGTTCTGGCTGAGCAGGCATTTACGATCGCCGCGGATGTCGACTACAGCAAGAACGGAAGAGAAAGCGACAAGATCCCCGCTGTAAACCAGTTCCAGGAGTATGCGAGAGGTGATTTCGAAGTTCTCTCCCGTGCGGGTAAGTTCGCAAACTATGACGCTACATGCGGACGCAAGCTCACAGATGAGGATTTCCAGATGGATGACGCAACACGCGCCAAGATCGAGGAATACGCATTCGGCACCTATGACAGTACAAAATATAATGATCCCGCAGATGAGATGCCTACTACCGGCGCCAAGAACGGCCTCAAGCTGGCAGACCTGACCGGAAAGCCTTACGATGATCCCGCATGGGACCAGCTGCTCGATCAGCTCTCTTTTGAAGACATGGCGACCATGATCAACGTCGGCGGCTGGCAGACAGCTCCGATCGAATCCGTCGGCAAGGTCGGAACTTCCGATTGCGACGGACCTGCAGGTCTGTCCAACTTCATCACCGGCGCTTACGGAAGCGCTTACCCGGCAGAGACATTGATGGCTATGACATGGAACAAGGATCTCGCTTACGAGATCGGAACCTCCATGGGCCAGGAGTATCAGGACGCCAACAACTACGGCTGGTACGGACCTGCGATGAACACGCACAGAAGTGCATTTGCAGGAAGAAACTTCGAGTATTATTCCGAGGACGGCGTTCTGGCAGGCCTCATTGCGGCGGCTGAGATCAACGGCGCGTCCACAAAGGGCGTATATCCTTACATCAAGCACTTCGCGATGAATGACCAGGAAACCAACCGCTGCTCCTTCCTTCTGACCTACGCACCCGAGCAGGCTTTCCGTGAGATCTACTTAAAGCCTTTCGAGATCGCGGTTAAGAAGTACGAAGGAACTGCTCTCGCCGCCATGTCCGCGTTCAACTGGATCGGAACAGAGCCCGGCTGCGCGAACAACGAACTGCTCAACACAGTTCTGCGCGATGAGTGGGGATTCAAGGGAATGGTCGAGACGGACTACAACGGCTCTTACGGCTACCAGATCACCGATCACTGCATCCGCAACGGCAACGACCTGATGCTCGGCTTCAACGGCGCGGCATCCAATGTGCTTTCAGACCAGAGTGCAACTGCTGTCAAGGCCATGCGCCAGGCTTGCAAGAACATTCTCTACACCGTCGGCAACAGCGGATACTACACCATCAATGAACAGACGTCAGGCGGACTGACCCGTATGCAGAAGATCTTCTATGGAATCGACGCCCTTACAGCAGCTATCGTAATCATCCCACTGGTACTTGTATTTATGAACCGGAAGAAGAAAGCGGCTTAACAAGGAGGTTCAATGAAGCACAAAGAATTAATTGATCAGTTGACGCTGGAGGAAAAGGCAGCCCTGCTCGGAGGCAAGGGAGAGTGGGACTCCAGAGATATTCCCCGGCTGAACATCCCGTCGATGATCATGTCGGACGGCCCTCACGGGCTCAGGCGCCAGGCGGGAGCGGGAGATCACCTTGGTCTCAACGCATCCCTTCCTGCAACCTGTTTCCCGACAGCCGCAACAATGGCGGGCAGCTGGGATAAGGACCTCGGAACAGAGGTCGGCGTCGCGCTGGGCGAAGAGGCCAAGGCGATGGGCGTCAATATTTTGCTCGGCCCCGGTATGAACATCAAGAGAAGTCCTCTGTGCGGACGAAACTTCGAGTATTTCTCGGAAGACCCTTATCTGGCGGGCAGGATGGCCGCTTCCTACGTGAAGGGCATCCAGAGCCAGGGAGTATATTCTTGTATCAAGCACTTTGCGGTCAACTCCCAGGAGGAGCGCCGCATGGCGATGAACGCGGTCGTTGATGAGCGCACCCTGCGCGAGATCTATCTGACCGGATTTGAAGTGGCAATTGATGAGTCGAAACCAGGCGCGGTCATGACTTCCTACAACCAGGTCAACGGCGAGTATGCCAACGAGAGTATGCATCTGCTTAAGGAAATCCTTCGCGGTGACTGGAATTACGACGGATTTGTAGTCTCCGACTGGGGCGGAGCGAATGATCACGTGACGGCAGTCAAGGCCGGTTCTGATCTGGAAATGCCCGCTCCCGGACTCGGCTCCGCGAGGGAACTGGTGGAGGCAGTCAAGAACGGATCCCTTTCCATGGAAGATCTGGACGCCCGCGTGGACGAGCTGCTGGACGCGGTATTGACTACCACAGAGGCTGCTAAGGGCCACAGCGAGGAGTTTGATGTCGAAGGACACCATGCGCTGGCGAGAAAAGCAGCGGCGCAGTGCGCGATCCTTCTCAAAAACGATGATGAGATCCTTCCGCTTAAGGCGGGGACCAAAGTCGCAGTAGTCGGCGATTTCGCTTTCCAGCCCAGGTACCAGGGAGCAGGCTCCTCCATGGTCAATTCCACGAAAGTGGAGACGATCGAGAAGCTGATCCGAGGGGAGAGAGATCTGGAAGTCAAAGCGATGTGCCACGGCTATAAGAGAAACGGAGAAGTGGATTCTGTGCTTCTCTCCGAAGCCGTCAAGGCGGCGCAGGATGCGGATGTGGTTCTCTACTTCTTCGGACTTGATGAAATGAGCGAGTCGGAAGGTCTGGACCGCACACATATGCGCATTCCGCAGGTGCAGGTCGATGTGCTCAGGGCTATGGCGAAAGTCAACTCCAACATTGTCGGCGTGATCAGCGCCGGATCCGCCATCGAGATGGAGTGGGAGGACAGCCTCAAGGCGATCCTGCACGGTTATCTGACAGGCCAGGCGGGCGCGGGCGCTATGCTCGACCTGCTTACCGGGCGCGTCAATCCCTCCGGCAAACTGGCGGAGACCTATCCCATGGTTTACGAGGACACGCCGTCCCAGCCTTACTATCCTGCCAAGGAGAGAAATTCCGATTACAGAGAGGCTCTGTTTGTCGGTTATCGCTATTTTGACACATTTGACAAAGAGGTCCGCTATCCCTTCGGATACGGCCTCTCCTACACGACCTTCGAGTACTCGGATCTTAAGGTGGACGAAAAGGGCGTAACCTTCACTGTGAAGAACACCGGCGCCTGCGCCGGAGCGGAAGTCGCGCAGCTCTATGTCG
This sequence comes from uncultured Lachnospiraceae bacterium, assembly GCA_902781325.1. Taxonomy (GTDB): domain Bacteria; phylum Bacillota; class Clostridia; order Lachnospirales; family Lachnospiraceae; genus CAG-791. Next base: position 4,758 of record CACZJD010000038.1, on the reverse strand, counting down.
GGCTTCCGGATGCCAAAATCCTGCGGGCCCGCAAAGAACTCAAGGGATTTGTAAAGGTATTCCTGGAAGCAGGCGAGGCGGGGACCGTGACAATTCCGTTTGACAGCTACACCTTCCGTTATTGGAATGTGAAGAAGAACGGATGGGCAGTTGAGGGCGGAACTTATGCGGTATGCGTGGGCAGTTCTGTGGCGGATATCCGTCTTCAGGGAAGCCTCAAGGTTTCCGGCGAGGACGCGCCTGCGCCTTATGACGACGCAAAACTTGCTGCTTACAGAGAAGGAAAGATCCGGGCGATTCCGGATGAAGCGTTCGCTGAGCTTCTCGGCGGTCCGATCCCGGATGGCAGCTGGGGCAGCCTGCTCACGGAAAATGACGCGATCTGCCAGCTCGGAAACGCCAAGAGCAGCCTGGCCCGTTTCATCTACAAGCAGCTTGAGAAGAAAAAACAGGAAGCGGACGCGGCGGGCAAGCCGGATCTGAATGTCCTGTTCATTTACAACATGCCCTTCAGGGCCATCGGCAAGATGACCGGCGGCCAGGTGGACAAGAAGATGGTGGACGGCATGGTGGACGCCGTGAACGGACACTTCTTCAGCGGACTCGGAAAGGTAATCGGAGGCTACTTCTCCAACAAGAGCGCCAATAAGAAGTACGAGGAATTACTGAAGGGAGACAAGTGACAATGAAAGATTTTATGGCAGACTTCGCGGAAAAGCATCCCAAGGCGGCGCAGTGGATCCGTGAGGGCGGACTGTTCGTACTGTTCAGCTACGTTGTTACCTTCATCAAGTATCTGCTGCTGACATTCCTGCCCGGCTTTTTCCACGGTATTGTCGGAGACGTAGAGTGGGTATGGCCCGGCATCAAAACAACGATGTTCGGCGTTCCCTTTACACTGGCCATCATCGGAAACAGTCTGGCGGACGGCGGACTTGCCTTTACTCTGGCGAACTACACGTCCATCATTCTGGGTGAGTGCATCAACTTCCCTCTTCAAAGGAACGTAACTTTCCGCAGCAAGGGACCGATCGGCCCGCAGATCTTCTTCCATGCGCTGGGAACCATCGGCGTTATGCTGGTCATGAACCTCTTTACCTGCATCTGGAACCCGGTTACGGCAGCTATCGGCATTCCTGACGCGGTGCGCAACATCGTGACGACGATCGCGACCGGCGGCGTGGCAATGGTCATCATCTTTGCTATTGATAAGACGATCTTCGCACCCGGATTCGGGGAGAAGAAGTAATTGTAAGTGAATTTGCAGGCAGCAGAGCGGAATCCGCTTTGCTGCCTGTTTGCTTTTTTTTGATTTAGGAGTATGCTATAAAGAGCGAAAATTTACATATGTATTACAACTGACTTATCATCAGGCTTAAAGACGGGAGACCTTATGGCGATACTGCTGTTTCTTCTGTGGATCATATGGAACGGAAAGGTAAACGCGGAGATTATCCTTTTTGGCGTCGCACTGACTGTGCTTGTACTTTTATTTGCTGTAAAGGTACTCGGGTACAGTCTTGAAAGAGAACGCCGATTCTGGAGAAATTCTCCGCTTTTTTTGCGTTATGCGGCAGTCCTGATAATGGAAATCCTGAAGGCGTCCCTGGCAGTAGCCGGTCTGGCTTTAAGCAGCACAGGAAAGCCCGACCCGGTGATCGTAGAATTTCATTCCGGACTGCCTTCCGATTTTCAGAACGCGCTGCTGGCCAATTCGATCACTCTGACGCCCGGAACTTTCACCCTGATCCAGGAAGGGGACCGGTTTGTGGTGCACTGCCTGCGCAGAGAGTACGCGGAAGGCATCGATGATTCCGTATTTGTAGAGCTCCTGAGAAAGGTGAAACTGTGATGACGATAGAACAGGCTTATCATACTTTATACGGAGGCGCCCTGGTAGTGCTGATCCTGCTCATAGGGGCGATGGTCATCCGCTCCATCATCGGGCCGCGCAGTACGGACCGGATCGTGTCCGTCAACATGCTGGGAACGATGACGATCTGCTCTATCGCGATACTGTCAGTCCTTTTGGACGAAGGGTATCTCGCGGACGTCGCGATGATCTACGCGATGATCAGTTTCGTCGCGGTTCTGATGATGGCTTCCATGTTTGTGCCGTCGAAACCTAAGGCGCCGGAACTGGACCGGGACAAGGAGCAGGAGACTGCTCCGGCGGGAGAAAGCGGAGGTGATCGGAAATGATCTTGGAATGGATCAGATTTTTCGTGGCAGCAGTGCTGATCATACTGGGCCTGTGCTCTTTTGGCGCGGCAGTGCTCGGAGCCTACAGGTTCGGATTTGTCCTGAACAGGATGCACGCGGCCGGAATCGGGGACACGGCCGGAATCTTCTTTGTGATCGCCTCGCTGGCTGTGGCGCGCGGACCGCATATGGATACACTCAAACTGGTCGTGCTGGTATTCTTCTTGTGGTTCACTTCGCCGGTTTCTACCCACTTTCTGGGACAGGTGGAGTACTATACCAATCCGCTGCTGGGCAGACATGTGAAGCAGACGGATCTTCCGGAGCCTGCAGACAGCCCGGTGCAGGCCGGGACAGAGGAGAGAAAGAAAGGAGACGGCGATGGCACTGACTGAGATTGCCGAGATCATACTGCTGATCCTGCTGGTGGTCTGCGCCGTGGGCGTAAACTTCGGGAAAAGTCTTCTGCAGGCAGTGATCATTTTTATGTCCTACAGTTCGATCATGTGCATCCTGTGGGTGCTTTTGGAGTCGCCGGACCTGGCGATCACGGAGGCGGCCGTCGGCGCGGGCATCAGCAGTGTGCTGTTCATGTTGACCCTGCGGAGGATCCACACAGAGGATCTGAGGCTGGAGGCGCTGCAGCAGGAGGCGCGGACAGGCGATTCCGAAGAGACTGCAGAGGCCGTCATGGATGAGAGCAGCAAGGCAGGCGGGATAACGGGAGACAAAACGTGAAGATCTTCGATTTGAATTTTGATATAAAAGAGGATCCGATTCCTGACGGGAAGGACCACGATCTGCTCGAAAATGTCATGGACGGCGAAGAGGTCCATGACAGCCCTAGGGAAAAGGTCAAAACAGAGTACGAATACTACAAGAGCTATGTGCGCAGCACGCAGTGGGTGCAGAAGCTGATCAGGACAGAGAATAAGGGCTTTAATGTTTTTTATTTTTCTGTGGCGGTGGTCAGCTGTGTTCTGCTGATCGGAATGCTCCTGTTCACGATCTCTTTTCTGCCGCGCTACGGCGTAGAAAACCCGGAGAGCACTGTGGTAGTAAAGAGATATGTGGAGAACGGCCTTCAGGAGACGGGAGCGGTGAACATAATCGCCGGGATCATCCTGGACTACAGGGCCTTTGATACGCTTGGAGAGTCCCATGTACTGTTCACGGCACTTATGTGCGTGACGGTGCTCCTGCGCAGGGACAAGAAAAATATGCGAACACAGTATGAGGACTTCTATACGATTCGTGACGAGAAGTACCATGAGCTCTACAGAGAGTCCATTATGAAGATGGTAGCAGGAATCCTGCTGCCGTGCATCCTTCTTTACGGCGCGTACGTGCTGCTGAACGGGCAGATCTCGCCCGGCGGCGGCTTTTCCGGCGGCGCGGTGCTGGGGTCGGGGCTGATCATCTGCGCGGCGGCGTTTGGGTTCAGGAGCACTGACAGAGTGATCACGAAGAGAGCCGCGGATCTGATCGCCTTCTTTGCGCTCGGATTTTACAGTTTCGCGAAGGGATATGTCTTCTTTACCGGCGCGAACGGGATGGAGAACCACATTCCCAAGGGGACTCCCGGCGCGATCCTCAGCGGAGGGCTGATCCTGCCGCTGGATATAGCGGTCGGCCTTGTGGTCGCCGTTACGATGTTCGGTTTTTACAGTCTGTTCCGAAGGGGCAGCATCGGAGGAAACGAGTGATGGGAAACCTGATCGCCAACAGCACGGAAGCCGTGGCTGTTATCTTATTCGGTATCGGATTTACGATGCTTCTGTTTCACAGAAATCTGTTCAGGAAGCTGATCGGGCTCAACGTCATGGACACGGGCGTATTCCTGTTTCTGGCTTCCATGGGTTATATTGAAGGCCGCAAAGCGCCGATCATCGTGAACGGCGTGCAGAGTACGGAAGCCTATATCAATCCGCTTCCGGCGTCCCTGGTACTGACCGGCATTGTCGTATCCGTATCGGTAACGGCGATCATGCTCTCCCTTACAGTCCGCCTGTATATGCGCTATCACACGCTGAACCTGGACGAGATCTACAGAATGGCCGACCATTTGGAAGATGACCGGTAAACGAAGGAGCCGACAGTGGATTTTATCAGAAACTTTCCGATGTTCAGCGTTGTGCTGAGTCTGTTCTCAGGCGTTTTGTGCACAATGCTGAGCGGCAAAAAAGCAAGAATATATACGATCCTTTATGAGTGCGTTCTGGGAGCTATGGTGATCGCGGTCCTCCGCTATACGGTGGTGACCGGAGAAGCATTTACCTATGTGATGGGAGAATTTCCCGCGCCGTGGGGAAATGAGCTCCGGGCAGGCGTCCTGGAGGCGTCGCTCGCCGTCCTGTTCATCGCAGTGATGCTGTGCGCGGTGCTGGCAGGCCAGCACTATGTCCGCAAGGATATAGACGAGAGCAAGATCAACATCTATTACGCGATCCTGAACCTGATGACAGCAGCCCTGATGGCGATGACCTGGACCAACGATATTTTCTCCGGATACGTATTTCTGGAGATCCTGACGCTGACAAGCTGCGGCGTCCTGAT
>CACZJD010000037.1 GCA_902781325.1 uncultured Lachnospiraceae bacterium | reverse complement strand
TCTTAAGGCGGGACTTAAGGAAGTACCGGTAATAATCAGGGATTACACAGAAAAAGAGATTCTGGAACTCTCTCTGATCGAGAATATCCAAAGGGAAAACCTCAATCCTATTGAAGAAGCACAGGCTTACAAGCGGCTGATGGATGAGTTCGGACTGGGACAAGCAGATGTGGCACAGCGCGTGTCCAAGAGCCGCCCTGCTGTTGCAAACTCTTTAAGGCTTCTCAAACTTGAAGAAAATGTTCAGAAGATGCTGATCGACGGTCAGATCTCAATGGGCCACGCCAGAGCGCTTCTCCCTTTGGAGATTCCCGAGGAGCAGTTGGCTGTAGCTCAGAAAGTAGTCGAGAAAGAACTCAGTGTTCGTGAAACCGAGAAGCTGGTCAAGGATCTCTTAAAGATCGGAACAGGCAAAAAAGAGATAAAGCCGGAAGAACCAAAAGAGGATCCCAGCATCGAGATCATCTACAGGCAGATCGAGGAGAGGCTGCAGCAGACTCTGCATACCAAGGTCTCCATTCAGAGGAAGAGAAACGGGCATGGCAAGCTTTTGATCGATTTTTATAACAGCGATGATCTTGAGAAGATCATAGACCGGCTGACAGACCGGTGAAGAGTGTATTTGAGATAAGTCACCTGCGCAAGCAGTTGATAAATAGTTAGGAAATTTATAAGAAACATGTTATAATATGGCGCGCAGTAATGCGAAAGTAAAAAGCCGGAACAAAGGAAGGTGACAGAAGATGATTGATATTAAGTTTTTGAGAGAGAATCCGGAAATCGTTAAAGAGAATATTCGTAAGAAGTTTCAGGATGTGAAACTCCCTCTTGTCGACGAAGTGATCGAATATGATGAGAAGAGCCGCACAGCTCAGGGCGAGGCGGACCAGCTCCGAGCGGAGAGAAAGAAACTCTCCAAAGAGATCGGCAAACTTATGGGACAGGCCAAGAAGGATCCTTCCAAGATGGCGTTAGTCGATGAAGTTAAGGCTAAGGTCAATCAGATGGCTGAGCGCCTTGAAGAACTCGACGCCATTAAGAAGGAAGCGGATGAGATCGTCCTCAAGGACATGATGGTGATCCCTAATATCATCGATCCTTCTGTTCCGATCGGACCCGATGATACTCACAATGTGGAGATCCAGAAGTACGGCGAGCCGGTTGTCCCGGATTTCGAGATTCCTTATCACACCGATATCATGGATACTTTCGACGGAATCGATCTGGACAGCGCGGGCCGCGTATCCGGAAATGGTTTCTACTATCTCATGGGCGACATCGCCAGACTCCATTCCGCAGTCCTCTCCTATGCGAGAGATTTCATGATCGGCAAGGGCTTTAATTATCACATTCCTCCTTTCATGATCCGCAGTGCTGTCGTCTCCGGCGTCATGTCCTTCGCGGAGATGGATGCCATGATGTACAAGATTGAAGGCGAGGACCTCTATCTGATCGGAACATCCGAGCACTCCATGATCGGTAAGTTCATCGACCAGATCATCCCCGAGGAGAAGCTTCCTCAGACGCTCACCAGCTACAGCCCTTGCTTCCGCAAGGAAAAAGGTGCGCACGGCATCGAGGAGCGCGGCGTCTACAGAATTCACCAGTTCGAGAAGCAGGAAATGATCGTTGTCTGCAAGCCTGAGGAGTCCATGGAATGGTATGACAAGCTGTGGAGTTACACAGTTGAGATCTTCCGCAGCATGGATATCCCGGTGAGAACTCTCGAGTGCTGCTCCGGCGACCTGGCCGACCTCAAGGTCAAGTCCTGCGACGTGGAAGCATGGTCTCCCAGACAGAAGAAGTACTTCGAAGTCGGCAGCTGCTCCAACCTCGGTGACGCACAGGCGAGACGCCTTAAGATCCGTGTGAATGGCGCAGACGGCAAGAAGTATCTCGCACATACATTGAATAATACGGTAGTGGCATCTCCCAGAATGCTGATCGCATTCCTCGAGAACAACCTGCAGGCAGACGGATCTGTCAAGATTCCGGTTGTACTTCGTCCTTACATGGGCGGCATGGAAGTGATGATGCCCAAGCATTGATAGTTTAGAACATACGTTCTATCAGAGGTATATTTTGCACAAGTACTTCAGGGCGATCGGGTTTTCGGAACCAATGAAGACCCGGGATACATATAACTTGATAGATGATGTGCTTGAAAAGGCTGAGCACAGAGCTTATATCACAGATCCGGCGGACGAGGAATCAATGCTTACTGAGCTTCGTATGGATTACGGAAACGGATATGGAGTCTGTGCTGTCGGTGTTTTCGACGAAGAGAATGATTTCAGCGGAGAAGCGCTCTTTCCCTATTTTATCAGCGAGTCGGTCAGCTCCATCGAGCAGGTGAGCGTAGAAGAGAGGATTGAGGGGCATACCTATGCAGGCGTTGTAGATGATCTGAGCGTAGGAACGACGCTGATCTTCAGACTGATCAACTCCGTCGAGTTTCTCAAATACGGCGCGCCGGAGATGAAGCAGATCCCGGGAACTTCGGTCTGTCTCTCGGGTCTGTGTCTGAGCGGAACGGTGATGCTTCCGATCCTCAAGACAGAAGATGAGATCGAGGACAGCAGGGAGAAGGAGATGGCGCGGCGCAACCTGATCAACCTGGCCCGCAGCGGTGATGAGGATGCCATGAAGGATCTCACCATGCAGGACATGGACATGTACGCGGTGATCATGGACAAGCTCCAGGAGGACGATATCTACACCATCGTCGACTCCACCTTCATGCCCACCGGAGTTGAGTGCGATCTGTACTCAGTGCTCGGCGAGATTCATCGATGCGTTATCACGGAGAATCCGGTAACTAAGGAAAGGGTTTGGATCCTTACGATTATGTGCGGGGACCTGCTCTTCAAGGTCTGCATCAACGCGGCAGACCTGTTCGGTGAGCCTGCTCCCGGAAGAAGATTTAAAGGCGTTGTGTGGATGCAGGGAGTCATCAATTTCCCTGAAGAGAACAATGCATTTGATGATCTGTAAGTTAGGTCTTCCATATTTGGCAAAAAAGTGTATAATATTAATGTTCTGAATTTTTAGGTTCAGAACATTATATGTCTGCGTAGCTCAGTTGGATAGAGCGACCGCCTCCTAAGCGGTAGGTCGGGTGTTCGAGTCACCTCGCGGACGTGTATTGACCGGGACTGAAAAGTCCCGGTTTTATTTTGTTTTTTGATTTTTTATGGTCTGAATTCAAACTAGTTATATACAATTACTCGATATACTAAGTGGGTGCAAGTGGGTGCAGATTATTATTATTTTGCACCCACTTACCATCAATTATTACGGATCCATTTTTCTTCTTTTTCTGCGAGACGATCTTTTAGTAGATTCCTGAGAAATACCATTATCGTTTCCAATCATGCGATTCCTGATATCAACCAGTTGTCTTTTGTCAGTAACGGAATAATGGTTCTCATTTGTCTGTACCTCATGACCAAGGATCAGGGCTCTTTCTGCTGCACTGAAGCCAAGCTCGATCAGATTGCTGTTGTATGCAATACGGAAAGCGTGGTTATTCGAAGTTGAGATTTTGAGTCTTTTGCACCTACGACGGAGATTTTGCTCGTAGGAGTCTGCCAGTAAATCGGAGTTTTACGCACAGTTTGATAGAGGATAATGAGAACAGCCAATTCTTCGAGAAACTAAGTGATTATTCCGGCCCTCCCAGAGCCACCTGTCCGGACTTTGAGAGCCACCATTCCGGAGAATGAGAGCCACTGATTCCGGAGTTTTGGAGCCACCTTGCGGCCACTGAATCATATATTCCTTTATACTGTACGTGCACGCCTTCAGCGTGACTACAGATAAAGGAGGGTCAAATCTATGACCAAGTATCGTGAGATCCTTCGGCTAAAAAACCAGGGATCATACAGCACTCTGGCATCTCAGGATGATATGGATCGATTCTAGAAGGGATAATCGTACCTTGTTGTGACTGTTGAAATTACAACGAAAATGATTTAAGATAGAGTCGATGGAGGTGTCAGAATGCAGATTTCAAGCAGATTTACAATAGCGGTTCATGTGCTTATAGCAATTGAAACATTTAAGAATGACCATAAAATCACCAGTGAATTTCTTGCGTCCAGCGCAAATGTAAATCCGACGGTAATCAGAAGACTCTTGCAGCAGCTGAAGAAGGCGGAGATTGTAACAGTGAAGCGGGGAAGCGGCGGTGCCGATATAGAGAAATCCTTGACGGAGATAACGCTTCTGGATGTTTACAATGCCGTGGAGCCTGTCGAAAATGGACAGTTGTTTCATTTCCATGAGAATCCGAATGAGTTATGCCCTGTGGGACGGAACATTCACAGGATCATGGATCACAGGCTTGAAGAAATACAGAATGCCATGGAAGATAAAATGCGGCGAATAACCATAGCTGATGTAATGGCGGATGCGAACAAGCTGATAGAATCTTAAAAAGTTTTGTTGTAACACTTGACATCACAACAGGGCGGTGGTACACTTTTGTTGTATCAATCAATATCACAACAAATGGAGGTATCAGAAATGTCTAACTATAGTAAGGTAAGTGTTGCAAACGATCCGAGAACTGAACTTCATGATCAGCTGGGACTTACAGGGGCTGAGATCAGCATCAACCATCTTCCGGCAGGTGCGAGTGTTCCTTTTGTTCATTATCATAAGACCAATGAAGAGATTTACATCATTCTTTCCGGCAAGGGAAAAGCGGTAGTTGACGGTGAGGATATAGAGCTTTCTGCCGGTGATATCGTGCGTATTGCGCCGGATGGGAAAAGACAGTTCTTCGCGGCAGATGATTCTGAGATCAGCTATGCCTGTATCCAGGTGAAGGCAGGTTCTCTTGAAGCGTATACCGCCGACGATGCAGTAATCGAGTAAGTATGAGTTTTAAAGTTGTGGGCATTTCTGCAAGCAGATGTCCATAACTTTTTATGTGGAGAGCTATGAGTGTTTGTATAAAAGACAATATCCAGAATATGAACCTTGTCATCGGCTGCACGGTAGGTTGCGATTATTGCTATGCGCGGAATAATGTGAAGCGGTGGCATACGATACCGGATTTCAGTAAGCCTGAATTTTTTGAAGGCAAGCTTAAAATGATGGACAAGGCAAGACCGCAGAATTTCCTTCTGACCGGTATGAGTGATCTTGCGGGATGGAAAGAAGAATGGCGAGAAGAGGTGTTTGAAAAGATCCGGAAAAATCCGCAGCATCAGTTTTTATTTTTGTCAAAAAGGCCTGATCTCCTGGATTTTGAAACGGATCTTGAGAACGCCTGGTTTGGGGTGACGGTTACCAGAAGATCAGAACTCTGGCGCATTGAAGCATTGAGGAATCATGTAAGGGCAAAGCATTATCATGTGACCTTTGAGCCGCTTTTTGATGATCCTGGAGAGGTCGATCTTTCTGGTATTGATTGGATCGTTGTAGGAACCATGACAGGCGCTCAGAGCAGAAAAATCCGTACTGAGCCGGAATGGGCATGGTCGCTTACGGATCAGGCGCATCAAAGGAATATACCTGTTTTTATGAAGGAAGATCTTGAATCGATCATAGGCGATGGAAATATGGTGCAGGAATTTCCTGAAGCATTTGAGAAGGTATTGGAGGTACAGCGGGCATGGAAGAAGTGAGAACGGAAGATATCCTGATAAGGGATGTGGAAACCAAAAATATCATGACAAAGTCAAACTTGCCGGTGGGAGGGTATTCTGTGAATCCGTATGTCGGATGCACGCACGCCTGCAAGTATTGTTACGCTTCTTTCATGAAAAGGTTTACAGGACATACGGAAGAGTGGGGAACATTTCTTGATATCAAGCACTGGCCTGAAATCAAGCACCCTGGAAACACAAGGAAACTGCTTGAACAGCTGCGGGGGAGCGGAGCAGATATTCTGATCTGCACAAAATCCGACCTTGTGGTGAGAGATATTGACCTGCTAAAAGAGCTCGGACAGGTAACAGTATCGTGGTCGATCAATACGCTGGACGAGAAGTTCAAGGACGATATGGATGCAGCGGTTTCCATTGAACGAAGGATTGCTGCGATGAAGCAGATATATGACGCCGGTATCAGGACAGTATGCTTTGTATCCCCGGTATTTCCGGGCATTACGGATTTTGAGGCTATCTTTGAACGTGTAAAAGACCAATGTGATCTGTTTTGGCTGGAGAATCTTAATCTGAGAGGCGGATTTAAGAATACCGTTATGGACTATATCGCTGAAGAGTATCCTGATTTAGTGCCGCTCTATGATGAGATTTATAACAAGCATAACAGAAGCTATTTCGAGGCTCTGGAAAACAAAGCCGAGAAACTTGCCGAGAAGTATGATTGCCCGTTTGTGGATAATGAAATGCCTTATGGAAGGGTTCCGCAGGGGCATCCGGTAATCGTGGATTATTTTTATAATCGGGAGACCGGTTCTTTTCTTTTCTCACCCCAGAAGACGATGTTGAACTTACAGACTATCTTTGGCCAATCGTTCGAGAGATAATAAAGACTGCTACAGATCTAATGGAGAACAGATTACCCTAATCACAGAAGAACAAACTATAGCAAAGAAGTCAATTCCTACCCTGAGCATAAAGACTATTATAACAGGTGCGCAAATCAGGTAATTGAGTTCTGCTCTGAACGCAACATTGATTATCATATTAAAGATGGTACGTTAACACAGTTAGATAAAGAATGAAATAATGAGTCCTTTAAAGGAGGATAGGGATATTTCATTAAGCGGAGCAATTTATGTCGGTATTAACATGGAAACATTATCTCATTTTAAAATTGCTTTGAAAAATGCGACGCCCCGATTTAAGAAACGATAATCCGGCTTTCAGCCGGATTATCGCCTTTATATAGACTTTTTTCAGAGCGATTCCGGAAAAAACGCAAAACTTCCCAAGGATATTTCCTGCCGGAAACATCCTCAGGTAATACGGTTTTGACATTGCAAAAATTATGCCGTTTTCAGGTCCGTCAGGAACTGGCCTGTCCTGCCTCCCTGGATCTTGAAATGCAGCTTATTGATGTTGTGGGCAATGGCTGCCAGAACACTCTGCGCCAGCACGTTTTCCCTCCCACGGTACAGATACTGACGAACCCCCATGTCTTCTTTGATGACTGCAAAACTTCCTTCTGCCTGTATACTCCGGTTCATCCGGAGCTTCGTACCATACTCCGTCGTGATCCGTTCCAATGTCTCCTGCCGCTTTTCTTTCATGACCTTTGAGACCTGGAGATATTTCTTCCTTTCCGCCAGAGGTGTTTTGCAGTTGTTTCCCCGAATGCATTTCTTTTTATCGGGGCAGCCGCTGCAGTCTTTGCATTCATAGATCGTTGCTGTGCTCACATATCCGTTCCGGTTCCTGGATCGCTTTTCTCTGACAGGCACAAGCCGCTGGCCTGTACTGCATATATACACGTCTTCCTTTTCCAGATAGGTCATGTTCTCCCGGCGGCCGATGTCCTGCCTGTATTTCCGGGTCTTTGATATTTCATAGTTCTGCGGCTTGATATAAGACAGCTGGCCGTTTTCCTCGAGGAATACATATGCTTCTTCGCTCTCATAGCCGGCATCCGCACAGATCTCTGTGTATTTAAACGATAGATGCTTCTCCATGTCCTTCAGGAAAGGCACCAGTGTCGTGACGTCTGTAGGCCGCGGGCTGACATCCAGCCAGGTGATATACTGGGCATCCACTGCGTGCTGCAGGTTATACGCCGGCTTCAGCTGGCCGTTCAGCATGGTGTCTTCCTTCAGGCGCATGAACGTCGCATCATGATCGGTCTTTGAATAACTGTTCCGGTCCCCGCAGATATGGATTTTCTGTGTATACTCCTTCAGTTTCTCTATATACGACTCCAGTAGTTCAATGGATCTTTGAAGCGGTGTCTTCCGTTTTCCGGTACCGTGTACGAAAGCGATCCCTTCTGATCTCTTTACGGCATACAGTTTCTTCCGCAGACGTTTCAGTGTATGGAGTGAGACCTGATCATGGAAAACCACCCGGATGTCGTACATCGTCTCACATTTTGCCACCAGGGAGATGATCTTCTCACAGAGCCTGGCCTGGTTCTTCGTAACGGCCTTCTTCCAGACAAAGGTGTATTTATTCGCGTTAGCCTCGATCTTTGTGCCGTCGATAAAGACCGTCTTCCCGGAGATCTCTCCCATGGAAAGAAGACTGGCGGTGACCTCCGCCAGGATATCTTTTGAACAGGCTGAAAGATGCAGGGAAACGAACCGGGCGATCGTGGCGTGATCAGGGACCGGCATTCCTTCGAGAAGGAACATGAAGTTGATGTCCCTCCGGCAGGCTGTCTCTATGTCCCGGCTGGAGAAGATGCCGTTCATTGCAGCGTAGACCATGATCTTGAGCATCTGACGTGGGCTCGCCTGATTTTTCCGGATCCTGTCGTAGGTACGATAGAGGTCCGAAAGATCCATTCCCTCCACGAATGCACTCAGAAGGCGGACCGGATCGTCAGATGGAATCATGGTGTCCATTTCGAATGGAAGTTTGATTTGATAACAGGCGTTAAAAAGCGTATAATCGGCCTGTAAAGATATAGGTTTTCGCATGCTTATATTTTACAGGACAGGCCGGGCTTTTCGAAGTCCGGTTTTTCCGTTCATCAAAAAAACAGCCGGATGGCTGTTTTTTGTTTGCGGGGCGTCGCACGTTATGATATGCTCCCTTCCAGGTAGACAAGCAAAAAAACAAAAAGCTTGCTGCCAGGAAGGGGGCATTTTTGTCTTTTAAACACAAGTATACTTATGATGAGAAAGCAAAGATTCTCATGGAGTATCAAGCAGGAATCCACGGCTTTCGAAAGCTATGCCGAATCTATGGCATTGCGCAGCAATCGCTGAAAGACTGGATAAGGCTATATGAAACCTTTGGTATGGAAGGGTTGAAGACCGGGTCCTCTGCCACATATTATTCCAAGGAAACGAAACAGGCCGCTGTTCAGGATTATCTGGACCATAAGTTGCCAGTTAAAGAAATTCTGAAGAAATATCAGATTCGTTCAGAAACACAACTACGCAAATGGATTAAAAAGTATAATGGTCATGAAGAGCTGAAGGCTTCTGGAACAGGAGGAACCGCTATCATGACCAAAGGAAGAAAGACCACTTTTGATGACCGGGTAGAGATCGTTCAATACTGCATTGCACATGACCATAATTATGCAGAAACAGCGGCTAAATTCGGTGTTTCCTATCAACAAGCACGAAGCTATACCGTCAAGTATGAAGCAGGCGGGATAGACGCCCTCCAGGATCGGCGCGGCAAATCAAAGCCGACTGAAGAGATGTCTGAACTGGAGAAGCTCCGCGCTGAGAACAGGATTCTGCGCGCCGAAAAGAAACGGGCCGAAATGGAGGCATCTTTCTTAAAAAAACTCAACGAGATAGAGAGGAGGCGGGGCTGAGCCTGGTCAGACACGGACAGGTCTATCAGGCGATCAAAGAAGAACACGAAGAGCATGGTTATCCGATCGGATCGCTCTGCAAGCTTGGGCATGTAAGCCGTGCAGCATACTACAAATGGCTCCACAGAGGTATTCCTGCCTATAAAGCAGAGAACGAACGGATCGCCGATGTGATCGAGAAGATCCACTTGGAAAGTCCGGATAAAGGCTATCGTAGAATAAAGGATGATCTGAAGACGTATCACGGCATCAAGGTAAACGACAAACGCGTACTGCGGATCTGCAGGAAGAAAGGGATAAAATCCACGATCAAGTATTCCAACCACGGATGTACCAGGCGGGCAGCACACCCCCAGTTCATTGCAGAAAACATCTTAAACAGGGAATTCACAGCAGAATCACCAAACCAAAAATGGCTGACAGACGTTACGGAATTCAAGTATTATACCGGCGTTGAAGTTCACAAGGTTTATCTAAGTGCTATTCTCGACCTTTATGACCGAAGGATCGTATCATTTGTAACCGGAGATTCAAACAATAACCCTCTGGTTTTTGACACTTTTGATGCAGCCATTGCTGCGAACCCAGATGCAAAACCGTTGTTTCATTCCGACAGGGGATATCAGTACACCAACCGGGTCTTTCATGCCAAACTTGAAGCTGCTGGGATGACTCAAAGTATGTCCAGAGTGGGAAAATGTATCGATAACGGTCCCATGGAAGGATTCTGGGGCATTCTGAAGCGAGAGAGGTACTATGGAAAACGGTATTTCAGCAGAGACTCACTTGTAAAAATGATTGAGGACTACATTGAGTACTATAACAACAGGCGATTGCAGCGAAAGCTAGGCGTTCTGACACCGAGGGAGAAGTACGAGCAATATATGGCGGCAGCATAAAAACTGCCACCAGATCAAACAATCTGATGACAGAAAATTTTGTTTTTTTATTGTCTACTTGACGGGGAGCAGTTCACAATATAATGGAGAAAAAATGACGATACAAAAAAAGATAATGATCAGTAATATAGTGGCCACTACGATAACTGCCCTGATGATCTGCATAATCTGTGTGGCGTATGTACATTTTCACAGCGAGACGCTTCCGAATGAGATCCGGGAATCTTCAGGAGGCGTCAACAAATTGACCAAAATAATGAATATTCTCTACACCTACGAGTCAGAGATTTTCGACATGAATTGGGAGATCGTCCTGCCCGAAGGCGAAGAGGAGACGGAGCTTCTGCTGCTGCCGGAATCCCAGAGGATAGAGGAGCTGGAGAACCTTGGATATCATATTCAGGTCGAATCCCCTTACATAGTTTCTTTTTCCAATATGGATGAAGCGGATCAGAAAATGCTGACATTGATCGGTAATGTTCCGGCGAAAGCCGCCTATATGACCAGGAAAAGCATCGTTGTTCGTGACGGTATCGACTTTGGCGGGAAAACATGGTATGTGACGGCCGTTTATGATGAGGACCGGGTGGACAAAGGCGTACAGCGCTCCGTGACTCCGCTGTATATGGTGCCCCGGGGAATCGGCATCAGTTTTTTTCTGATCACATTGGTATGCATCGCGGTTGTATCGGCTGTCTATTCCCGGCAGATCTCAAAAATGGTCTTTGGACGGCTGCGGAGACTGAAAAAAGGCGCCGCCATGGTAGCAGAAGGCAATCTGGATTATCCGGTCACTTATAATGAGAGCGATGAATACGGGGAGGTATTCGAAGAATTTGATCAAATGCGCAGACAGCTTAAGGAAGCGCGGGAGAAGCAGCAGCGGTATGAACAACAGCAGAGAGACCGGCTTCGGGGGATCACGCACGATCTGCGTTCTCCGCTGACATCTATAAAAGGTTACGCGATGGGGATCAAGGACGGGATCGCGAATACGCCTGAGAAGAGAACGAGGTATTGCGACGCTATTTTGACACGGGCGGATGACCTGGAGAGACTGACCGGGAGCTTGTCGCTTCTCGTCAAGATGGATACCGGAAGCAGCTTTCTGCATCTCGAAAGAGTTAATCTGGATGAATACATTAAACAATTCCTCTCGGAAAAAGAGGCTTGGCTTTCCGACAGGAAAGTGGACGTACGCTATCGGACTGATTCACCGCAGGCAGAGGCGGATCTGGATATCCGGGAGATGCAGAGAGTATTCATGAACCTATTGGAGAACACAGTGCGTTACCGGACTGCGGATTGCTCCATAGTGGACATAGAAGTCTGGCAAAACAAAGAAAACGTGGAGATCCGGTTTTCTGACGACGGGCCGGGAGTCGGCCTAAGACACCTGGACCGCCTCTTTGATCCATTTTACAGGGCGGATCAATCGAGGATTACGCCTGAAAAAGGTAGCGGGATCGGACTGACTATTGTCAAGCGGATCATAGAAGGTCATGGCGGGCAGGTCAGCGCGTCATCCGAAAGCGGGCTGTGCATTACGATGACACTGCCGTCTGTAAAGGGGGAAGGCAAGCATGAAGAAGATACTGATCGTTGAAGATGATATTCTTGCGGCAGAGCTGGAGAGAGATTATCTGGAGGCGTCTGACTACGAGGTGGAACTGTGCAGCGATGGAGACGAAGGGTATAAGAAAGCAAAAAGCGGGGATTATGACCTGCTTCTGCTTGATATCATGCTTCCGGGAATGAGCGGATTTGAGATCTGCCGCAGGATCAGACGGGAACAGAATGTTCCTATTATCATGGTGACGGCTAAGACAGAGGACGTGGATATGATCCGGGGACTGGGACTTGGCGCGGATGACTATATAATGAAGCCTTTTAATCCGACAGAACTGGTCGCCAGAGCAAAAGCGCATATCCGAATTCACGAAATTCTTCTGGGCGAATCCGGCACAGAGAAGCAGGAGATCCGGTACAGGGACCTTGTGATCTCCGTGCCTTATCGCAAAGTCACTGTAAGGGGAGAAGAGGTGAATCTCAAGAACCGGGAGTATGAGCTTTTGTATTTCCTGGCCTCCCATCAGGGGATGGTGTTCTCCAGGGAAGCGCTGCTTGAGCGGATCTGGGGACAGGATCCGACAGGGGATACCGCGACAGTTATGGTTCATATAGGGAGAATCCGGGAGAAGATCGAGGAGAATCCCCAAAAGCCGGAATATATACTTACCGTCTGGGGGGCAGGATATAAATTTGCCGATAAACCGTAAGGGTGCTTCATGCATATTGTTTAGGTTTATTTTCAAATTATTATATTTCAATTTATGTATAGTTTAGGTATTATTATACATAAAGCGATGTTAGCAGTTTAACTAATCGTTTCGAACACGCGGGCCAACATCAGTCAATAGGGAGAAGAAAGATGATTGAAAAAGGCAGAGTGATCTCGCTGATTTCGTCAGCTGCCGGCCTGCTGCTTACTGTTGGATCCATGACGGTGTTTTCGGCGTGCGGGCCCAAAGAAGACGGGACTTTGATGATTTGCCATAATGCGCAGATCCGCGTCGCTATGTGCGGGATAGGACTTGCGGTTCTGTTTGCGATCGCAGCCTTTGTAAAAAGCAAAGCGATCAAACTGATTTGCGATACCGCGGCACTTGTGCTTTCTGTGGTCACATTTATGACGCCGGGAGTACTTGTACACATATGCCTGCTCAGCAATATGCATTGTCAGGTCAGGCTTAAACCCTTTACCAGAGGCTCCGCGATCTTTATCGCATTACTTGCCCTGTGGGATATTCTCCGGATCATCAAGGAGAACAAAGAGAAGGGACCGGGCGAGGAAGAATAAAGGAAAGAAAATGAATATTCAAAAAGGGGCGTGCCGCAAAAGCGTAGGTTTTAACCTTCACTTAATGCGACAGCCCCATCTTTTTTTACCTTCACTTAAAAAGACAGGTGCTTGATAGTTGGGTGACAAAGTGGGTGACAACGAAAATCGGGGCACGGAAACGCCCTCCTTTCCTTGCTTTTTTGGGTGACAAACCCGCTCCTAAGCGGTAGGTCGGGTGTTCGAGTCACCTCGGGGCGCGCGTAATAAAGAACCGGGAACAGTTTGAGGCTGTTCCCGGTTTTTGTGCGATATGCCGTGGTGCGTATCTCGTGCCCGCACGAAGATGCATCCCGTGGCCAACGGTCAAACGAGCAGGAGAATCCTATTCGATTATTTGGGTGATAGGGGTGCTATTCTCTTGAGGTTTCAAGAGGATAGATTTATACTAATTTATATATTAGTAATATATAAATTAGTAATTTGCGCGCTGCGAAGGAATGTTTCGGAAGTGGGATGCGAATATGAAATTTATCGGAAGATCGGCAGAATTAAGTGCACTGGCCAGGATGTATGAAAAGAACAGCTTCGAGATGATGATTCTTTACGGAAGAAGGAGAGTCGGAAAAACGACCTTATTGAATCGATTCGCAGAAGGAAAGAACGTACTGTTCTATACAGGGGTTGAGAGCAAAGACAGCGAGAATCTCATTGAATTCGGAAGAGCAGTGTTTTCACATTTTAATAATGTAACTGCTGCCGGCATAGAATTTCGGTCTTATCAGGATGTGCTGGCTTATATAACGAATAGTGTGAAAAGAGATGCTTCCGGTAAACGGGAAGTGATCATCATTGATGAATATCCCTATATTGCGGAAAATGCGCCGGAGCTGGCTTCACTTCTGCAAAGGGAGATCGACCGCGAATGGAAGACGCTGAACATCATGCTTATCCTTTGCGGGTCATCCATTGCCTTTATGGAAGAAGAGGTCCTTGGTCAAAAATCACCGCTGTACGGAAGACGGACAGGACAGATCGACCTGCCGCCTTTTGATTATCTGACGTCAGCGGAATTTGTACCCGCTTATACACCGGAAGAAAAAGCTATAGTATATGGGATCACAGGCGGGATTCCAAGGTATCTTTCCCTGATTGACCCGGAGAAGACTTTGGAAGGAAATATATTGGCGCTGTATTTTGATGCGTCAGGATATTTTTATGAAGAGCCGAAGAATATGCTGAGGCAGGAATTCAGGGACGTGTCACTGTATTTTGCCATTTTGGGGGCGATCGGAAGCGGCAGCACACAGCTGAGTGAGATATCGGACAAAACGGGGTTTGATTCGGCAAAAACAGCACAGGCAGTCAGAAAGCTGGAAGCCGTCAGGATCATTCGCAAAGATATCCCGATCCTGAATGAGAAAAACAGAAAGCTGAACCAATATAGTATTCAGGACGGGATGTTTCGTTTCTGGTTCCGGTTTGTTGCAAAAGGAACCGGTGCGATCGAAAGGACATACGGGAATGAATACTATGCTGCCATGGTCAGACCTTATATACACGAATTTATGGGGCCGGTCTTTGAGACAATTTGTCAGGAGTATACATTCCGGACGGGCGTAACGGGAAGATATGGAAGCCCTATTACCAGAATTGGAAAGTGGAGAGGTGCTGACCCGGTCTTGAAATGCCCCTCAGACATCGATGTTGTCGGTATCAACGAAGCGGATAAGACAGCAGTGATCGGAGAGTGCAAATTCAGTAACCGCACTTTCGGAAAAGAAGAGTGTGAGACCCTTATGGACAGGGCAAGGCTTCTTGCTCCTTACAGGATCGAGAAGTATCTTATGTTTTCTCTTGGCGGTTTTTCAGATTGGGTGGCTGAATATGCACAGAATGATTCGACAGTTGTGCTTGTTTCTATTGACAGTTTATATAGTATTTAACCGGTTTGGGTGACAACCCGGAAAAACGGAAGGTAAGTGATTATGGCAGATCATTATAAAATAAGTGCCGCTGTTTTGTGCGGCGGGAAGAGCCGCCGCATGGGTACGGACAAAGCTATGCTCACAGCGGAAGGCACACCGAATGCGGTGCGCCTCCTTCGTGCGCTGTCCGGAGAAGATTCGCCGTGCACGGATGTCTGGCTCTCGATCGGGACGGGAGAGAGTTATCCGGAGATCCATGCGCAGAAAGTCTCCGACAGGTTTCCCGAACGCGGTCCCATGGGCGGCCTGGAAGCCGCGCTGACGGTCTGCAGGGAGGAGTACCTGTTCGTGACGCCGGTGGATACGCCCTTCGCTGATTCGCAGATGGCACGTGAGCTCATGGCATATATGGCGGACGATTCGAAGAAGCACGATGCAGCGCTCGTTATTGACGGGGACGGCAGGCTCCAGACACTTCTGGGGATCTATCACAAGCGGGTCCTCCCGGCACTTACGCAGAGACTTGCGGACGGCCGGAGGGAGAAGCTGCAGATCCGCGATTTTCTGCGTGATCTGGACGTAGTCTATGTGAACGCGCAGGCGCTCACGGACGGGGTCAGAAAGAGCACGAGCTGCAATACGCCTCAGGAGTGGCAGCAGCTTATGGAACAGGAGTCCTTCAGACGCGGCGATATGGACCGGATGGCAGCACTGCGCCGGAACAAAAGAACGCTGTAAGCAAAATAATAGCGGCATTACATGTGCGGTCCCGAAGCCAACTGCTTTGGGGCCGCTTTGTGTTTTTCTGAGGGTCACGGTGCGAAATGAAAAAGAAGAAAGAGCAACTATGATATACTGTAAGAGTAAAGGAACATAGTATTTTCCTGCGCTGATCAGTCGGATAATCTTCGTGGAGGTGAATAAATTTGAGTGAAGCGTTTGTAAAGATCGACCTGCACGGCCTGCGGCAGGAGGAAGCGATCAAAGTGATCGATAAAGTCATTGCGGCAGCGGGGCCGACGACCTATCACCTGCAGCTGATCCACGGGTATAACCGCGGAACCAGTCTCCGGTCTATGATCTATGATTGGTACAAGTATGACCCGAAAGTGAAGCGGATCATGCCGGGAGATAACCCCGGAATTACAGTGTTGGTCCTGAAGGAGCTCTATTGATGAAGAATGGTTTTCGTGTCATTGATGCAGAGGACCTGGGAGAGAACGAGGAGAGCGTTAATGAACAGAAAGCTTACCTGAAGACATTAAGGGTACAACGCAGGAGATAGACGAAACAAATATCATCTTTAAGACCCCGGAGAAAGGAAGTACACAGCATGCAGATCTACAGCGAAATCGGGCAGCTCAAAAAAGTGCTGCTGCACAAACCGGGTAAAGAACTTGAACATTTGATTCCGAAAGAACTTGAAAGGCTTCTCTTCGACGACATTCCCTACCTCAAAACGGCGAGAGAAGAACACGACGCCTTTGCGGATACTCTCAGAAGCCAGGGCGTGGAGGTTGTCTATCTCTGCGACCTCATGGCTGAGACCCTGCGGGCGGAGCCGGATCTGAAAGAGCAGTTCATACGCCAGCTGATCCTGGAGGGAGGAAGCAAGCCACGCAACTTCGAGACTGAACTGGCCGCGTATCTGATGTCGATCCGGGAAGAAAAGGCGATGGTATACAAAACGATGGCAGGCGTCTCCGCCGCGGAACTTGGGGTGAGAAACAGGCAGCCGCTTGCGGAACTGGTGCAGCGGGAGAACCGGTTTCTTCTTGATCCGATCCCCAATCTGTATTTTACCAGAGATCCGTTTACGGTCATCGGCAGGGGAGTAAGTCTCAACAGGATGTATTCGGATACGAGAAAGAGGGAGACGATCTTTGCCCAGTATATTTTGGCCCATCATCCAGTGTATTCTCCCGGGCTGCGCTATTATTACCGCCGGGAGTACCTCAACCGGATCGAGGGAGGGGATATACTGGTGCTCAGCCCAAAAGTGATCGCGCTCGGCATCTCCCAGAGGACAACGCCGGAAGCTATTGAGACACTGGCCAAAAACCTGTTCCTGGATGAAAACGGCGAGGTCGAGACTGTTCTGGCTCTGGACATTCCTCGCATTCGGGCTTTCATGCATCTGGATACTGTCTGCACACAGCTGGACAGAGATAAGTTTCTGGTACATCCGGGAATCCTGGGAACGCTGCGTGTGTTCGAGATCCGAAAGGGAAGCGGGATCAGCGGACTCACTGTGAGGGAACTGAATAAGGATCTGAAGTCGATCCTCTCGGAGTACACAGAGACCGACAGGGTGACGCTGATCAAATGCGGCGGAAGCGACAGGATCGTATCCGAACGGGAGCAGTGGAACGATGGCTCCAATACTTTGTGCGTGCGCCCCGGGACTGTGATCGCGTATGACAGGAACAATGTGACGAACAGACTGCTCAGAGAGCACGGTATTACGGTTCTCGAGATCCCAAGCTCCGAATTGTCCCGGGGACGGGGAGGGCCGAGGTGCATGAGCTGCCCTTTGGAAAGAGAACCTGTGTAGATCGTTAATCCGGTTCAGACAGCTTTGTATAACAATAAAGGATTTGCCCGCTGAGGCAGAAAAGGAGGAAGAAATGTCATTTGAAATGCCGATCTATCATCACCCGGATTTTACGCAGGAAAAATTTGTAAGCGCACCGGATGTTAAGTGTGCCGCAGCGGAGATGGATGGCGTTGCACCTGAATATTTTCACAGTACTTCTATGTATCCGGAATATTTCAAGATCCATGGAGAGTGGAAACTGGCGCAGGAGAGCCGGATGGATTCATGCGTGCTGATCCGCGAAGAAGGCCGGCTGGATGTTGTGGAGCCCAGGAATATTAAAAAGGGTGATTTGGTCATTCTCGGAAGAAGTGAGAACTGCCGTGAAGGGATTTACCTGCACAGCCGTGGTTTTGAGGACCCCTTTGACCGGATCGACGATCAGTTCGTGTTCCGTCAGGGACGAAGCAGAGAGACCTCTTACGCGAGGGACTATGACCGGCTTTTCGCGCTTTTGAGATATGAAAAGAGCCACGGCGGCAAAATAGTGTGGGTCATGGGGCCGGCCTTTGCCTTTGACGCGGATGCGAGAGCAGCAATGGCAGCGCTGATCGACAACGGCTATGCACAGGTAGTGATGGGAGGAAATGCGCTGGCAACACATGATCTGGAGGGGGCGCTTCTGCACACAGCGCTCGGACAGGATATTTATACCCAGAGATCCCAGCCGAACGGACACTACAATCATCTGGACGTGTGCAACAAAGTCCGCCGCAGCGGTTCTATCCCGCAGTTCATCAGGGACTATGATCTCGATGACGGGATCATCTGCAGCTGTGTCAGAAATAATGTTCCCATTGTGCTGGCAGGTTCAATCCGTGATGACGGCCCTCTTCCCGAAGTGATCAGCGACGCATATCTGGCGGCATCGGCAATGAGGGAGGAGATCAGAGATTGTACCACGGTCATATGTCTGGCTACTATGCTCCATACGATCGCGGTCGGAAACATGACCCCCTCTTTCCGTGTTTTGAAAGACGGAACAGTGCGCCCGGTCTATTTCTATGCGGTGGATGCGGACGAGTTCGTAGTCAACAAGCTCCTTGACAGAGGGAGCCTGAGCGCGACGACAGTGGTCACGAATGTCCAGGATTTCATCACACTGGTGGCAAAGGGAATGGGAGTTATTTGAGGATCATCCTGCTGATCATGCCGAACGTGAAGTGGAGAATAACTGCTCTCGCAGAATCGATTATACCTGCAGTTGAATGACAAACCGAAGAGCTTGGCGCTGCGATCACGCTGAAGTGATCCAAAATTTGTACCGCCGATCAGGAAAATCTGGCCGGCGGTATTCTTTTGCAATATTAACTCTTTTTCTCTGCATCAATCTTTTCCTGAAGCAGTTTATTATATACATCCATATCCACAGGCAGCGCGACTTTCCGCCCCTGCCATGCGGACAGATACGCCGCATTCACTAAAGAGAGTGTCTTTGAGCCATCCTCCCCGGGCGCGATGAGCGCGGCACCTGTCAAAACAGCGTCAGCGAAGTTCTGCAGCATGATCTGATAGGCGCTGTCAAAGCCCTCAAACTCGTAGGTTTCCGTAGTTTCGCTCAGTTCCTGGGTGGAAGTGACCTGCGCTTCCCGCGCGTACTCCTCAATGTCCGTGTAGATCCTGGTCACGGAGACTGTCGAGGCGTCCATGAGGATCCGCCCCTTGGTTCCAATGATGTCCAGACGCTCTGTCGGAACGCCTTCCCCCGTTGACATGATAAAGGTTCCGGTCATGCGCCCCGGGTAATCCATCACCAGCGTCGCCTCATCGTCTACATCAAAGTCATTGTATTTGCCAAAGGGAATGTCTGCGTAGAGAGTCTCAGGAAGGCCAAATAGATCCTGCCAGAAATCCATAAGATGATAGCCCTGGTTGATCAGCATACCACCGCCTTCTCCGGTCCAGCTGCTGCGCCAGTTGCTGGAGCGATGATAGAAATGGGTTCGGAAGGATTCCGAGTTCTCAAGGCATGCGCGGCGCACTTTGCCGATCACGCCCAAATCCAGCAATTCTTTGACTTTGACGTGCTGCGGATAGGTCCGCTGGTGGCACATCATGGCGTATATCTTGCCGGAATTGGCTGCTGCATGGCTGATCGCTTCCGCGTCACCTGCAGTAACGCCTGCCGGCTTGTCGCAAAGGACATGTTTGCCCGCGTTCAATGCGCGAATCGCCATCGCCGGATGCTGTTTGTGCGGCGTCACAATGATCGCAGCGTCAAAGAGGTCTTCCTCTTCATACAGCGCGTCTTCGCCGCGGCAGATTTTCGCTGATTCCGGCAGGTTGGCGCGCGCCCAGGCTGCGTTCGCGTCGCTTCTGCAGCATACAGCGGCAAGACTGAGCCCGTCTATCTCCCCGCTGCCTATCATTGACGCATATTTCTTTCCCATTGTACCGATTCCGATGACTGCGCAGCGGACAGGTTTCTTTACACTGCTTTTATTAAATAACATAACGCCCCCTTTTATACTAAATAACGCTTACAACTTTATTATAGGAGAACCGGCCGTGTGATGTAAATGTAAGGAAACATATAACCTGTGATATACTTAAAGGAACAAATTGTATCGGAAAGATGATAAGTGACTATGACGAACCAATACAAAATCAGTGCCGTGATCCTATGCGGAGGCAAGAGCCGCCGCATGGGAACAGATAAAGCGATGCTTACAGCAGAAGGCACACCGAATGCGGTGCGCCTTCTTCGCGCGCTCTCCGGAGAGGATTCGCCTTGTACAGATGTCTGGCTTTCGATCGGAACGGGAGAGAGCTATCCCGAAATCCATGCGCAGAAAGTCTCCGACAGATTTCCGGGATGCGGTCCCATGGGCGGCTTGGAAGCAGCACTTACAGTCTGCAGGGAAGAGTATCTGTTCATAACACCGGTGGATACGCCTTTCGCCGACGCGCAGATGGCGAGTGAGCTTATGACTTATATGACGGATGCTTCGCAGCAGCGTGACGCAGTGCTTGTCATTGACGGGGAAGGCAGACCCCAGACGCTTCTGGGAATTTATCACAAACGGGTTTTACCTGCGCTTACACAAAGACTAGCGGACGGCCGGAAAGAGAAACTGCGGATACGCGACTTTCTGAAAGAGTTGGACGTGGTCTATGTGAATGCGGAAGCACTTACAGATGGTGTCAGAAAGAGCACGAACTGCAATACTCCGCAGGAGTGGCAGAAGCTTATGAAACAGGAAACTATATCTTGACTATCATGAAAAAGACCGGGAACAGTTGATCTGCTCCCGGTCTTTTGTATTCACTTGACAGAAATCGTCTTAAGATACCGCACAGCGCGTTTGCTGTTCTGATCACCGAACACGATAAGCTGGGCGCCTTGTCCGCCGTCGATGCCTTCAGACTGCTTGCCGCCGTCCGTCAGCGCGACGTATACCTTGCCGGCCTCAAGGAGCTCTGCTCCGGTCAGTTCTGCCGAATAGTTGTCCTCAGATGTGGCAGTGATCACGGAACTCTCTGAGACTTCGATACCGTTTGCCGTAAGAAGCGCCTGAAGTTCTGCGCCGGTGTACTCGTGGTGTGTTACTTCGCCCTTACCGTTCACAAGGTCGCCTTCAAAAGTTTGTCCCCCGACATCTTCCCAGGCAACGGTAACCTCTTTGCCGCCGCCGGCAAGGACCAGACCGGACACATTTTTGTCCCCTTTCCGATTGACAAAGACGAGCACTGCTGTGACAACGACCAGGATGGCAATGATTCCGGCGATCAATTTCTTCTGCATTTTTCGATTTCCCCCTTAATTAAAAGATTATTAGTTTCTCGGCGCATGGTTTGCCGCTGAAATACTTTGTTCTTCGAAGCCGGAGGCACTGGAGTCTGACAAAACAGGGCGAAGCCTTTTGGCCAAAACGCCGGCAAAACTGCCACACACCGCACCGCTTGTGAGTGCCACAACGACATATAATGCGAGCGGGACACCGGGCAGATGGAACACAATGAGGTTCGCGGTCAGACCGGCGGCCGACGCGCCGAGCATATTGGCGAGTGTCAGAGTGAGATCTGTATGCCGGGAACGATGTAGCCTATGGGCGACAGGATTCCCATGCTGCCGACCATGCCGAGCGACAGAGCGATCATGCTCTGTATAATGCTCATCAGTGTGGCGCACCCGAAGATGGGAACAAGCTCAGCAGCTACGACGATAAACATCAGTGAAAAGCTCGTGCCGATTCCTCCCGGGATCCTCATAAAATCGGTCAAAATATTGGCCGCCGGCGCGATCAGTCTCTTGGAGAACAGACCGAGGTCGCAGCAAATTGTGAGAAAAAGAAGATTTCTGAGACTATAGCGGTTCATGATCTCTTCCCTCCTTTCTGTCACTGAAAATGGCATTTCTGATTTCAGCGTATACAGCGTCCCGGTTCTCCTCGGTAAGCATATACAATTGCACCCACGGGTGGTTCTTGATGCGCTCGAGGTAGTCAATGGAGCCATCTGTGTATCTCACAGAAGCCAGAACGGGAATATCACCGTCCAGGGCGTCAAAGATTGCCTGAAGAAACAGTCGCGCATCTTTTTCCATATGGCCGATCTCATCCATGATGATGAGACCACCGGGGCGGGCTGAACGGATCAGAGCAGTGCCGTAGGTTTCGAAGGTTGCTGTACAGACATCTCTCACACGGCCGCAGGTGCTGCCCAGATAACAGGCATCCGATGGGAGACTGTCGGTCCGAACATGGCCGGCAGGGAACATATAGATCCGGTTAATACCGTCCGCACAAGCAAATCTCTTTGTCTGAAATCCATATATCGGAATCGAAGGCGCTCCTGCCTTTGTCTCCTGCATAATCCGCCCGATGAGCGTAGTCTTGCCGGTCTTTTTGGGAGCGCACAGGACAATATGCGGTTTAGGAGTGTTGTTTTCGCTCTTCATTTTCTATAATTCATCCACATGCGCTGTTTATTGCAACAAAAAAGACACAGCACGAAAAACGCTCATGCAGTGTCATTTTTCATGCTCTTTTTTTCAAGAATGGAAGGTTGACCGATTTCTCTGCCAGCCCCGGAAGCCGATAGGCTTCGGCGCAGCACCATGCGGGTTAAGCGAAGGCCGTTTAGGTACTTTTGCTCAAAGAACAAATATTCAATTGTGCGGGCATATACCTTTATCAAATTATATTATACTACGGGTTGAATGACAAAGATATTTTTGCTTGTTATAGTTGGCACAGAAAGAAAACAGGACCACAGGTCCGGAAAGGAGGAAACGGCAATGAATTTCGCTGAAGCAGCAAAGCTGGCTGCAATATTTACAAGAACTGAAAATGGTGCTGTGGCACTCAATACCACAGGCGATGCGAGACTGGATTTCTTCGGAACAGCAGGTTCCCTTCGCGGCGCGGATAAGGAGCGGATCACCCGCCTTTTCTCCGAGGCCTACAAGGAAGATCCGCTTTTCGCGACAAAGATCGCATTCTATGCAAGAGATGTCAGAGGCGGACTGGGTGAAAGACAGACCTTCCGTACGATCCTGCAGTTTATGGCAAAATATCATCCGGAAGCACTTCGTCTGAATATGGATCTGATCGGTGTATACGGCCGTTACGACGACCTGTACTGCCTGATCGGCACTCCTTTGGAGGACGAGATGTGGGCTTCTATGAAGAAGCAGTTTGAGGAGGACCGTGTGAACCTGCAGGCAGGAAACGCGATCTCCCTGCTTGCGAAGTGGATCAAGACCGCGGATGCTTCTTCCGATAGAACCAGAAAGCTTGGTATCCTGACCGCACAGAAGCTCGGCTACTCTGTATATGAGTTCAAGCGTCTGGTGCGCGCGATGCGTAAGCACATCGGCGTAGTGGAAGCGCTCATGTCCGCGGGACGCTGGGATGAGATCCATTACTCCGCAGTACCTTCCAGAGCTATGATGATCTACAGAAACGCTTTTATGAAGCACGACGCGGCTCGCTACAGTGCTTTCATTCAGAAGGCGGTGAACGGTGCGGAGAAGATCCATTCCGCGACACTGTTTCCTTACGACATTGTAGAAAAGGTCATGACTATGAGCTGGGCAGGATTCCATATCGTGGACAATGACGTACTGGAAGCCCAGTGGCGTCAGCTGCCGGATTATGTGGAAGCGGGAACCAACGCGCTGGTAATCGCGGACACTTCCGGCTCTATGTATGGAAGACCAATGGCAACATCGGTCGGTCTGGCGGTATATTTTGCCGAGAGAAACACCGGACCTTACCACAACATGTTCATGTCCTTCTCCGGAACATCCAGAATCCAGGTGCTCAAGGGAGAGACCCTGGCGCAGAAGATCCGCAGCATCAACATGAGCGACTGGGCAGGCAACACGAACCTGCAGGCGGCTTTCGAGCACGT
Organism: uncultured Lachnospiraceae bacterium; assembly: GCA_902781325.1. GTDB lineage: Bacteria > Bacillota > Clostridia > Lachnospirales > Lachnospiraceae > CAG-791. Next base: position 1,057 of record CACZJD010000037.1, on the reverse strand, counting down.
GCTGGAGATCGCTGTGAAGAACCATGTCGCACAGAAGGATATGCCGAAGTCACTGGTTGTCATCTCCGATATGGAGATCGATCACTGCGGTGACAAGAACTGGACCTTCTACGAAAAGATGGCGAAGAGATTCAGAAAGTTCGGCTACCAGATCCCAAACATTATCTTCTGGAATGTGGCAAGCCGCCACGATATTTTCCACGCCGACAAGACCCGTACAGGCGTACAGCTTGCAAGCGGCCAGTCCGCGGCGGTGTTCCGCCAGGTCATGCAGTGCGTAGGTATGAATCCTGTAGAGGCGATGGAGAAGATCATTAACTCCGAGAGATATGAGGCGATCGCGATTGCCTGAGACAAAAAAGACGAAAAGATACCGCTTTCCTAAACGGGGAAGCGGTATTTTTATGCGGGGAACAGCATACGTATGGTATTATATCCATATGGAGATACGAAAAAGCGCAAAAAAAAGAGGTATCCGACTTTCTCGTCATCGGATACCTCTATTCTGAAAATACCTGCAATTTCATTTACGTGACCTCCTATTCTGAAAATACCTGCAATTTCATTTACGTGACCTCCTTTTGTTTATTCAGCTGGCTTTTAGTTCTATAATTAAGTAGAAGGCTTGTCAGCCGATATGTCTTTTCTTTTGTTAAGTCTATTATAGCAAAGTTCTGACAATAAGCAAGAAAAAAATTAAATTGTCTGAAAATACAGACTTTACCATACAATTATCTGTATAGTAAAGGGCAAAACAGAGTGAAAGAGGTGTCTTTATATGTATGATGTGATCATAGTCGGAGCAGGGCCTGGCGGTATCTTCACAGCCTATGAACTGGCGGAGAGAAAACCGGGACTCAAAATAGCGGTGTTTGAGATGGGACATGAGCTGAAAAAGCGCAAATGTCCGATCGACGGAGATAAGATCAAGACCTGCATCCACTGCAAGAGCTGTTCCATTATGAGCGGCTTCGGAGGAGCGGGCGCTTTCTCCGACGGAAAATATAATATCACCAACGATTTCGGCGGAACGCTGCACGAATATATAGGAAAGAAA
>CACZJD010000036.1 GCA_902781325.1 uncultured Lachnospiraceae bacterium | reverse complement strand
GAGCGATACCATAGATGATCTTGTGAGCGGCATCATGATCAGCAGGAACTTCTGTCCGATGTTGCAGCCGTCAATGCCGGCCGCCTCCTCCAGATCCTTTGGTAGTCCCTGATATCCCGTCTTTAGCAGATAAGTACCGAAAGCGGTGACAATACCGGGGAATACAAGTCCTGCCGTAGTATTGAGCCATCCCAGTGACGAAACCATCAGATACTGCGGGATGATGAAGATCGTGGAAGGGATCATCATCTGGATCAGGACGAGTGAGAACAGGAAATTCCTCCCCGGGAAGTTCAGACGTCCGAAAGCGTAGCCCGCCATGGTAGCCGTCAGGCATGCGCAAAGGACACGGAAAAAGATCATGAGCAGTGTGTTCTTATAAAGAAGCACAAAGTTGTAACTCTTCCAGACTTCTCCAAAGGTCTCCCAGGGGAAAATATAGAAGGGATCGACAGAAATAGCTTCCTGGTTGGTCTTGAGCGCAGTGAGGATCATCCACGCGAAGGGAACCAGCATGATAAAAGCCATGACGATCAGGATGAAGTAGACGATCGCTTTCCTGATTTTATCTCTTGTGCTTGCACTTTCCATGTATCATTCCCTCCTTTCTCAGTTATAAAATACGAAGCGCTTCTCCGCGCGCTGCATAACCACCGTAACCAACATGATGAAGGCAACCAGAATCATTACGATTGCCGCGCCGTAACCCTTATTGCCCTGGTCGAATGTATATTTATAGAATACATATACAGTGGACTGTACTTTGGGCAGAGCCGCGTTGGTCTTATCCATTACCATGAACATAAGGTCGAATATCGTCAGTGCGCCGATAACACGGGTCTGTACAATAAAGAAGGTCGTAGGGCTCAGAAGCGGAACCGTAATGTTAAAGAACTGGTTGATTCCGGTCGCGCCGTCGATCGAAGCCGCTTCGTAGTAGTCTCCCGGAATCTCTTTCAGTCCGGAAATAAAAAGGACCATGTTGTAGCCGATGATCGACCATACGCCGATCACGCCAACTGAGATCCATGCGATCTTGGGATCGGATATCCACGCAATATTCTTGTGCAGAATATTGTTGAACAGGCCGAACTGCTGATTGTAAAGCCACTTCCAGACCATTGCGACAGCTGCGGGCGCGCAGACCATCGGCAGGAAGAAGATCGTGCGGAATACAGAAACTCCTTTTATCTTACCGTTCAAAAAAACAGCAAGAAGCAGAGCGATCACTACGCCGAGAGGAACTTCAATGATGGCGTATTTGACCGTATTGATCAGCGACTGCCAGATCTCCGGATCTGCAAACGCCTTTGTATAGTTGGCCAGTCCGACAAAAGTATTGCCCTTTCCGAAATCGCCGGTCTTACAGAACGACTGATACACCGTATTGATTGCCGGATAAAAGTTAAGAACGATCAGTCCGATCATGGTAGGCGCTACAAAGGCATATCCCCATAACGCTTCATTCTTTTCTCTGGGCGTCATCTTTCTCTTTTCCTTCATGCATAGCCCCCTTTCATGAAGAAGAATTATTTGCGGACTGCCGTTTTACAGCGGCAGTCCGCATAATTTCAAAGTAGCGGTGCGAAAGACTTATTTCTCAGCTGCGATAGCGTCACGGATCATCTTTGCAACTCTGTCACAAGCATCGGACATAGCCTGAGGATTCTCCACATCCTGCCATGCGTCAAGGAATCCGCCTGCCTGCTTCATAGGTGTCTGCCACACACCGGAATTACGTGTGCCGGGACGTGCGAACAGTGTTCCGTTTTCTTCAACCTTTGTGAACGCGGAAACATCCATACCCTCAAAAGCGTTTGCGAAATCATCAGAGATACCGGGCATACCGGCCATAGTAACGCCGAGCTGTGCCTGCTTGATCTGTGCGTCCTTGGAGCAGAGATACTCGATCAGGCTTGCTGCCGCGTCAGCATTTTTAGTATTAGCAGCTGCTGCCCAGCCAAGTCCGTTGTAGCAGCTCCATCTCTCTTCCTTCTGGCAGGCGCCGTCGCCGTTCCTGTCGAAGTAAGGGATCTCTGCCCATGCGTAATCCTTGCTGTTTTCAGCAGTATAGAAAGCGTTGATCATCCAGGAACCCTGTGTGATCATACCGACCTTGCCGGACTGGAAAAGGGAATCTGTGCCGGACTCTGCGACTACTGCCTGAGGTGTGCTGACAGTGAGGATCTGGCGGACCATCTCCATAGCAGCCTTAGCTTCAGGGCCATCGATAGCTGTGTCGGTCTTTTCTGTATTGACAACATTTCCGCCGTAAGCGTAGATGTAGTTGTACCAGCCGTCCTGATCGTTGGACGTATTGAGAGCCAAACCGTATGTGTCACCGGGAGTTGCTTCCGTGATTGCCTTAGCAGCCTCATACATATCCTGATATGTCCACTCGTCTGTCGGATATGCTACGCCCGCCTGATCAAAGAGCGCCTTGTTGTAGAGGAGCGCGATGGTATCATGATCCTTGGGAAGAGCGAAGATCTTGCCGTCTTCACGTGTGTAGATCGCGGCGATGTCAGGATAAAAAGCGTTCATATCTACGCCGTCTTTTGCGATGTAATCCGTCAGATCCAGCAGAATATCATTCTCCATGTAGATCTGAGCATAATCGGAATGCATCCAGAACACATCCGGAAGCTGTCCGCCGGAAGCGCCTGCTTCGAGCAGTGTCCAGTAGTTGTCCCAGTCAATAACTTCTACTTTGACTTCGGGGTTGCCAAGAGCTGTCCAGTCATTGCAGATTTCCTGAATTCCTGACTGCTGGTTCGCGTCGCATCCGCAGAACCGGAACCTGAGCTGGTGCTTGCACCGGAGCCGCCGCCGCAAGCTGCGATAGAAAGAGCCATAACTCCTGCCAGCGCAAGTGCCATTACCTTTTTCATTTTCATAAGTTACCCTCCTTTTTGTGATAAGCCTGCAAACAGACTATTTCATGATTGATTAGAGTTTATATGTAACAGCAGGGACAGAACATGGACTAATGTAGCATATTCATAGAAATATGTATTTTTGGCCGAAGTATCGACAATTCTATAAACATATTGCCGACTTTGATGCCTTCACAGACTCAAATAGCCATCAAATACTACAAAAACGGCGCCATTTCTTTGTGATATTTGTTCTTCCCGCTGCTCACTCTTCACTATAGTTCTTATTGTGAATCAGTCTGTAATCGCTCGGGTTTTGCCCGAATCTGGATTTGAAGACTTTTGAAAATGCCAGTGCGTCATCATATCCGCATTCAGCGGAGATCAAGCGGATCGGGTCATTGGACCTTGTCAAAAGATCTGCCGCTCTTCTCATCCTGACGGTGATCAGGTATTCCTGCGGTGACATTCCCGTCTCCTGTCTCACCAGCTTTACCAGATAACTTCTTGAAATTCCGATGTGCCTGGCCAGTTCCTGAATCTTTATTTTTTCAGAAAAATGATTGTTGATATACCTTACCGCATACTCGGAATAAGAAAAATCCGTCATTCCGCAGGCGCTTCCCGCCTTTTTTGCTCTCGCCCGGATCATTTCGGACAGGATTTCCATCATTTCCGCATTTCTGTGCAGCTGCCCGTCCAGGGTAAGTGATAAAGATCCCAGCATGTCCATGATCTTCTTTTCCACCCTTTCTCCATCCTCAAAAGAAAGGACCGGCGTCTGAGAAGTAAAACCGATGCTTTCCACTATTTTGCGGGCTGAACTTCCCTGAAATCCAAACCAGCAGTAATACCATGGGTCATCTTTGTCCGCGTAATAAGTAGTCACTTCGCCCGGAAACAGTATGAACATCTGCCCTTTCCGGATCATCCATCTTTTTCCGCCGTAATCGAGCATTCCTTTGCCGTCGATCACCACGTGGATCACAAAATTGAGTCTGACGCGAGGGCCGTAACTGTGTCTGGGAAGGCAATGCTCATACCCGAAAAAATCAAGTGATACGGAAGTATCGATCCCTGATTTTCCGATATCTTCCGCGAAAAATCCGCAATTCTCTACGATTTCGGCTTTCCTTTGCTCTTTCAATCTAATAACCCCTTAGTTTTATGCTTTATACTACTTTTTCCCTCTCACGACTATTGTAATATACCAATTTACGACTTATAATAGCCTTATATCATTGTATTTATATCATTTTGCCGTTTTTGTCCAAGTTTTTACATATTGTGTCGCAAAAAGGCATATTAGAGGAAGAGAGGATCTGATATGGCACAGGATTTCACCATATTTCCGAGTATGAATTTTGTAGATCTTGGTCTGTACCAGTTTGGAAGAGAAGACTGCGATCCGGCCCACTCATTTGGCCCGGCAATTCGCAACCACTACCTGTTTCACTATATTCTAAACGGTAAAGGAACTTTTATGTGGCAGGACGGAAAGCGGCATGGGAATAAAGTGGTTCTAAAAGCGGGACAGGGATTTCTCATCTTTCCCGGACAGATCACAACTTATGTTGCCGATGAACGTATTCCCTGGGAATACTGCTGGCTGGAGTTTGACGGTCTTAGAGCCAAAGAAGCCCTGGAGATCACCGGTCTCTCCGTAAATCATCCTGTCTACAATCCTGTACACCGTGAATTTGAGGCGAAAATGCGCGACGAGATGCTTTACATTGTCCGCAACAAAAAAGAGGCGCCGCTCCATCTGATCGGACACCTCTATATCTTTATTGACGCTCTCACAAGATCTGTCAGCGACTACAAGCCCGCCGCCGGCAGAGTGAAAGATTTTTATATTAAGGAAGCTCTTGCCTTCATCGAGAATAACTATATGAAGGAGATCACAGTAGAAGATATTGCGGAAAGCTCAGGTCTCAACCGCAGTTATTTCGGTAAGATCTTTAAAGACTCCGTAGGAAAATCCCCGCAGGAATTCCTGATCAGTTACCGCATGATCAAGGCGGCAGAACTCCTGAAACTGACACGTTACTCCATAGCCGAGATCGGAAATGCCGTGGGATATCCCAATCAACTCCACTTCTCCCGCGCTTTTAAGAGCGTTTACGGTGTTTCCCCCAGAAACTGGAGAAATGATAACTCCGTAATGAGAGGATCAGGTCCTCAGGACTGACCTGCCCGATCAGACTCTTTCAAGGCAAATCTGTACTGCGCCGTAGTCGCCGAAAGCGACAGGCATAGGCATTCCTGTCTCCATGAGAGCGTCCGCAGGGTATTCTCTTCCTGTCTCTTTGTCGCGGTAGATCGCGCCGGACTCAAGGCCCAGCATGCGGATGTATGTGACGTGTCTGTTTCCATGGATCTGCAGGTTCACATAATTTATGAGGGCTTCACTCTGATCCTCTGAGACAAAGGCCCATGCGGCGGACTCTCCTTCCCCGGGATTGCTCAGTCTGTAATACTTTCCGTTATAGATCAGATGTGCCAGTTCGTTTCTCTTCGCGATCTGCTGTCTGATCTCTTTTTTGTCCTCTTCGGAGAGTTTCTCAGGATTAAGTTCGTAGCCGAAGGAACCGGACATAGCAACGATTCCTCTGGTGTTCAGAGGCGTCACTCTTCCGTTCTGCTCATTGGGGCTCACTGAGACATGTGCGCCCATGCAGCCGGCAGGGTATCCGAATGAAGTGCCATACTGGATCAGAAGCCGGTCGATCGGATCTGTGTTGTCGCTGCACCAGATCTGAGGAGTATAGTACAGCATGCCGACGTCAAAACGCCCGCCGCCGCCGCTGCAGCCCTCGATCAGCATATCAGGGTATCTTTCAGTCAGTCTCTCCAGGAATTCATAGAGTCCCAGGATGTAGTCGTAAAGAACCTTTCCCTGATCAGATGCCGTGTGGGAATATACATCTGTGATGATCCTGTTGTAATCCCACTTGAGATAATCCACAGGCCCCTGATCCAGAACCTTGCAGATACTCTCGAATATATAGTCCACCACTTCTTTGCGGGAGAAGTCGAGGACCAGCTGATTCCTGCCCAGAACGGGGTTCCTTCCGGGAATAGTCATCGCCCAGTCGGGATGCTCTCTGTAAAGGTCACTGTCTTCATTGATCATCTCAGGCTCCACCCAGAGCCCGAATTTGAGCCCTTTCCTGTGAATCCAGTAGACGAGTTCCTTCATCTTTCCGCCGAGTTTTTCTTCATTGACGTACCAGTCGCCGAGTCCGGAAGTATCGTCATCACGCTTTCCGAACCACCCGTCGTCCAGTACAACCATATCCATTCCCAGTTGCTCCGCCTGTTCTGCAAGGGCCAGAATGTCCGCGCCGTCGAAGTCCATATAAAAGGCTTCCCAACTGTTGATAAGCACAGGGCGGATCTGATCTCTCCACTTTCCGCGGCAGATATGCCTGCGAATGCACTCCTGAAGATTATTGGAAAGCTTGGCGAGGCCCTCACCGGAATAACTCATGATCACTTCCGGTGCTGTAAAAGACTCACCCGGCGCAAGGGGATAGGAGAACTTTTCCTGCATCAGGCCCAGCTGCATTCTGGTCTGTCCGACCGAATCCATTCCGGCACAGCCGCTGAATCCGCCGCTGTAGACAAACTGCATGGAATAGCAGCTTCCGGCGGTTTCGGTCGTATCTCTGCCGGCCAGGATCATCATGGGATTATAATGATGGGAGGACATTCCTCTCCTGCTTCCGATCCACTGTTCCATATGCGCAACGGGTGTTCTCTGGAAATTCCTCTCCAGGCAGTGACGTCCGTAGAAAATGATCAGGTCATAGTCCCCGCTCACAAAATCCAGGTTCGCGCTCATCACCTTTTCCAGCCGTAGTTCAGCCCCGGAAGTGTTTCGGATCACTGCGCTTCTTGTGATGATATCGAGTTCCGGAAGGACGCCGTACAGAAGTGTCACTTCCACAAGACCTGCTGTGTCTTTAAGCAGGATTTCCAGCGTCTGCGCCTCGCATTTCGCTGCGTAGACGGCAGGCAGCCCTTTCAAACTGTATTTTCCATCAATGATCCTGTAACCGGAGAATCTGAGATCACAACCTTCGATCCTGTTTCCGTACTCCACAATAAAGGCCGGGCTTCTCATGTCACCCGTTCCCGATACAGGGAATTCCTGCGGAAGAATATCCAGAGAATAGGTGCGGTCCTCGCCGCATTCATATAAATTGGATGCAAATCCTCTGTCCGCGTATGTAAGCAGGTACTCCATAGAGCCCTCGCTCTTTCTGCCATAGTAAAGATGAAGCAGCACGTCGTATTTGTCCGCCTTCATCTGGTATGTCGTATTTGCAGTATGTATTGTAAAAAGTTTTCCGTTCTCCGAAACTGTAACCGCCATTGTTTCTCCTTTTCGCAGTGCGAGATATGTTTTTGCTTTTAATCAAAGTCATTATAGTTTTCAGGGACAATTCTCAGCAATAGCATATTTGCATGCATTTATATCTTAGTTCTTTATAATCTGCCAAATCTGTCAAAAAATAGCATATTGATATATTCAGCACCCCGGAAAAGCGATTCGAATAAGGAATGGAGAGATTGCTCTCCAAGCCGTTTCGAGTCGTTTTTCCGGGGTGCTGAATATACAAAAAAGAACTGCCCGAAGGCAGTTCTCCCAATTAGTTTACTGTTTCTCGTCAAAATATCTCTTGATCGTTCTGTCCACTGCCTGCAGCATAAAGTACATGATCGCCGTATCGATCGGCAGCATGACCGCGTTGGAAATCACTCTGCCCGGCAGGATTGCCAGGAAAGCCTTTCCGTACAGCATATTGAGCCACAGAGTGTTTAGCAGGATATTGACAACAACTTTCACCAGAAGCTGCGCCGCAAATACGCGATATAAGGTTACCCTTTTCTTATACAGAAACGCGCCGTAAATAATTCCTCCGAGAGCCGCGCTGATTGTAAATCCGGGAAAAAACGCTCCGTCAGGCTTGATGAGATACTTGATCACATCAAGGGCGGCGCCGAAGATCCCGCCCACCGCGGGTCCGAACAGATAAGCAACCACCTGATTCGGAAGGCCGGAAAAACCGATCCTGATATACGGTCCCACGGAAACCGAGGCTACCATGTTGAGCACCATAGCCAAGGCACACATCATACCGCAGAATACAACTACATTGAGCCGTTTGAATTCTCCCAAAGACCGCAGCCAAAGGGAACCTGACATGAATCTCTCATTCTCAGCCATAATAAAACCTCCTTACACAGCTGAATCGATCCATGCTACATAAGGAGATCCCATCTCACATTCTATGCAGCAGCGGGATGCGGGCCGTGCACCGCAAGCCGGAAAAGATTTCCAGGCCTTTCGTCCGGATGACAACTCCCTGTCCACCCGGCACTTCACGCGCACAGTCCTACTCTGCCTACAAACTCATATTACCATATCTGTTTCCAAAAGGTTCTGTCAAAAATGCCAAAGATGTGAATGAATGTGCTAATATATTTGTAAAAATCATTGCCTTATCAGGCGAAGCGGAGGCGTTCATGTTTCATATTATAGTAAACCCATCAAGCAGTTCAGGACGCGGCAAAAGTAAATGGGATAAAATCGAGTCCCGCTTCAGACAGAGCGGTGTTCCCTATAAAGTCCATTTTTCATCTTCCGACAACACTATAGAAAAGATCTGTGAGGAACTCACCTCCCGCGGTGAGGACTGCAATTTGGTCGTACTTGGCGGAGACGGCACAATGAACGCCGTAGTTAACGGCATTCAGGATTTTGAGCATACAAGGGTCGGTTTTATACAGACCGGTTCCGGCAACGACCTGATCAAGGGCCTCGGGATCAAAAAAAGAAGAGGCGAACTGGTAGATTCCATTCTCAGGGGGAAAACTGTCCGCACCTGCGATATAGGCAGGATCACCTATCACAATCAGTCGTCGCTTCTGGATCCCTTTACCCACAAGCCTTTGAAAGAGACCGTCGCCAGCACAAAAGCTTCCGGTTCTGTCCCGGCCGCCGACCCGGTAAGACTGTTCAATATCAGTGCGGGAATCGGATTTGACGCCGCAGTATGTCAGAGGGCTGACGGTTCCGCGCTCAAGACTCTCCTCAACAGTCTCCGTATGGGCAAACTGATCTACATCTCCGAGGCGATCCACATGATCCTTGCAAGCCCCATGGTAGGAATGAAGATTAACTGCGATGGGCGTGAGACTTTCCGGCCGCGCACTCTGTTTGCAGTCGTTATGAACACCTGTTATGAGGGCGGAGGCTTCAAATTCTGTCCCGACGCGGTAAGTAATGACGGTGTCCTTGGACTGTTCGGGGCCGGCGACCTGAACCGCCTGAACTTTTTCCGGATCTTCCCAACCGCTTATAACGGAAACCATCTCCGTTTCAAGGGACTGTTCTCGGATAAAGGTAAATGCATCACGATCCGCAGCGCCGATCCGCTCTGGGTCCATACAGACGGAGAAGTCACCTGTATGTCCAGCAATATCACGATCGACGTGTCCCCCCACAAACTTCAACTGCTTATGTAATCATACGAAAACGCGCGGGAGCTGCTCTCCCGCGCGTTTGTTTTTTACTGTTCTTCTTTCTCATCTCCTGCGCTGTCCAGCAGCTCTTCATATCTGCTCAGCGCCACTTTTCTGAACGTCTCAAGAGCATCGATCTCCGACACTTTGCCGTCAAAATAGTCCTGCATGGATACCTGAAAGCCGGTATCCAGATCATCGTCATAAACGGTAGTATGTGTCTTGCTGAGAAGTTTAGCGGATTCCACATAGACAGGAATCGGATTCTGTCCTCCCAGTACTTCCGCCTCGTAGTCACTTTGCGCCAGTTCTGTCATCCCGCTGACAGAATTTGTGAATTCTCTGATATCTTTTGTGATCTTCTTCATGACTTCCGGATCACAGGTAAGTGTCTTCATGATCGAACGGGCAAGTTCAGTATTGCCGCAGTTTTTTGCCGCGATGATCCACTGTCCTCCGTAATGGCTGGGCTCCGGACCTCTGCACACCGCATAGTCCCCTGCGGCGCTCTGCGTATCATCCTCTTCGCCTTCTGCCTTGGGCTGAAGCGTGTAGTAGATCCCCCAGCTCGAGTAGAAGAAACCGAACACCTCTCCGTCACCCGTATGATCCGCTCTCCATTCATCGCTCCATTGCTGCGTTCCATGCGTGTATCCGTTTTCCGCGAACTCCCGCGTCTGTACCGCCCAGTCTTCGAGATGCGGATCTATATTGAGCGCCCCGTTTTCCACCCACGCACTGGTTACATTATCAGCGTAGGCACGATAAGCATCCTCATACCCTGAGAGCATATAATACCCGGCTTCTTTAACAGCCTCAGCTGTATCGGCAAATGTTTCCCAGTCTGAAACCGCTTCCTGGACCTTTTCCGGGTCATCTGTTCCCAGCACTTCTCTTGCGATCGATCTTCGATAAGCAAAAACGCCGGGCGTAGCCTGCCAGGACACCGCTTTCAGTTTTCCGTCTGCATCTGAAGCCATCTGCTGTGTGTAGAGAAACTGGTCAGAAAGATCCTCCCGGTCAATCCCCACTTCCCCGATGACATCCATGGAAACATCAGATTCCACATAGTCCCTGAGAAATGCTTCTTCCACGACAAACAGATCGATTTTTTCATCCGTGTCCGTCTCAGATCCAAGCTTTTCATCGAGCACATCCCTATATTCCGCAGCATCCGTGTAGACATGCCATACAACAGGCGTACCTGAAATCATGCCGCTGTTCTCACCGGTCAGTTCATAACCGGGATAGAAATCCTGGACACGGTTTTTAAAGTCTTCTCCAATGCTGTAAATATTGAAAGTCTTCACTTCCGGAATCTCTTCGTCTTCCGCTTCCGATCCGGAAGATGTACCGGCAGCGGAACTCTGCGCGGCACCTGTCTCTGTGCCGGCTGTACCGGCAGCATTCCCGCCGGATCCGGAAGTTCCGCACCCAGCGGTCAGGCTCAACAATAGTACTACCGAAATGAGCGCAGCAATACACTTTTTCATGGGCCTTTTCTCCTTACTTCTCAATTATCTACATCCAGTTCCGGATACCTTTCTCTTACTCTTGTATAGAAGAGATCCATCGCCTCGTCCCGTGTCAGTTCACCGGTAAAAGACTTGATCATATTGTTCCTGTAGGTGTCTCCCATCCACCGGTCATAATTGCCGGCCGGCAGACAGTTAAGCCTTGATGCCGCCTCATAATAGACCTGAAAAGGATTCTGTCCTCCCAGGAAGGAGTCCGTCTTATTCTCGCCGGCCAGCCTTCTCATACCTGAGACCGTATTCGTGAAGATCTCTTCGTTCTGCGCGATCTTGTACAGCAGCGTGCTGTTGCAGGTGAGATTCTCCATGATCTCCCTGTCAAGAAGCAAATTGTCGGTACTGGGAGCAGCCAGGATCCAGACTCCCCCCGTGCAATAAGACTGGGGACCGCAGCAGACCGCGTAATCACCGTATATGCCGTTTCCCTCTTCAGGGGCCATGTTGGCGTCCGCAAGAGAATAAGCCGCCATTCTCGAATCAATATCGTTGATCGCCCTGAAAAAGCAGAACACCTTTCCTTCAGGGCCCTGATCCGCCAGCCATTCCTTCTCGCCGATCTGCGTCTTATTGTGATAAGCATTTGTCGTGAAGGAATCCATCATGTCTCTCCACTGCACCATTGCTTCCGGGATCACCAGTTCCCCGTCATTCTCCCAGTGTCTGTCAGCAGTAAAGCGGTAAGGCGCAAAGGCATCATAGTAGCCGGAGTTCATGAAGTATTCTTTCTTCTTCATCTCTGCAGCAGCTGCCTGATATTTGGTCCAGTCTGCCAATTCCTTTTGGACTGCATTGGGATCATCTGTGCCAAACACATCTCTTGCGATCGATCTGCGGTATACGCAGACCCCGGGAGACGCCTGCCAGGTCACAGCCTTGAGGATTCCCATATCGGTCGACGCCATCTGCTGCGTGAAAGGGAACTGATCTTCCAGTTCCTCATCTGTAAGCCCGACTTTTTCCCTGACATCCAGAGAATAATCACTGTTGACATATATGGCCAGATCTTCTTCAGGCGCAAGATACAGATCCACTCTCTCATCTGCTCCAAGATACTCTGCAGTGAGCAGTTTCTCCGAGACCAGTTCCATGTATTTGCTTTCTTCCTCGGGCAGGATCCAGTTTACCGTGACATCTCCTATCCTTCCTTTTCTGTCTCCGATGTCCTCATAGCCCGGATAGTACATAATAAACAGGGATTCCAGCGATTCGTCCCAGCAATAAATATTCAGGTTCTTGCCTTCACTCATTCTGCGCAGTTCTTCTACGGAGAGCTGCTCAGCGGGCTCCTGCTCCTGCGCTGTCTCGGCTGCCCCTGTGCCCCCGGCAGCTGCCGTTTCTCCCTCCGCGGCGTTTTCGCCATGTCTCCAGCCGCTTGTAATATATGGAATCTCTATGTTGTGCTCCTGCAGCAGATCCGTTACAGCAGCACATCCAGTGCAGCTGACTGCAAGAATCGCCGACAATACGGACACAGTTATCTTTTTAATCATCTTGTTCATTAACGATCCTCTTCAAATTCAAGGTTTATATCTGAGTATTGTACCACAATTTCGCAATATACAAAACGGCGCATCCTTAAGTCGGATGCGCCGTCTGTCAGTTTTCTTTATTCATGCAGATAACTGCTTTGTGTAAAACATATCTCACTTATATGTCTTCGGAATCACTCCTTGACGCCGCCTGCGGTTACACCGCCGACAATGTACTTGGAAAGAAGGAGGTAAACAACGATCACGGGGAAGATCGCAAATGCGATCATCGCATATACCTGACCCATGTCGAAAGTCTTCCAGTCAGAGTTACGAAGTTCCGCGAGCAGGATGGGAAGTGTCTTCTTCATCTTGCTGCTGATGATCAGGTTCGGTGTGAAGTAGTTATTCCAGCTAGCGACAAAGGTGAAGATCGCCTGTACCGCGATCGCGGGCTTCATCAGCGGAAGCACGATTGAGTTGAAGATCTTGATCTCACTGGCACCGTCAATTCTTGCAGCCTCGATCAGAGATCCGGGAAGGTTGGATTCCATATACTGCTTCATATAGAAGAAGGTTACGGGAGCCGCAATAGCCGGGATGATCAGAGGAACATACGTGTCCGTGAGCTTCATTCTGCCCATCAAACGGATGAATCCGAGTGCGCTTACCTGCGTCGGGATCATCATGATCGCAAGAATGAAAGTGAAGATCGCTTTTTTGCCCTTGAACTCATAGGCATGAATGCCATAGGCGGTCATTGTGGAGAAATATACGCACAGGACCGCGCTGCAGGCCGCAATGATCAGGGAGTTGAGCATGCCCCGTACGACCGGTGTCGAGCCTTTAAAAAGGTTCGTCATGTTCCTGACCAGGTAGGTGCTGGGAAACGGCGTGAATCCGGTCTTCAGCTGGTTGTTGGAACGCGTCGCGTTGATGAACAGCACATAAAACCAGATCAGGCAGAGGAAGGACAGAAGGATCAGCACGATATAGGCAATCGCTCTTCTCGCATGTACAGAATTTGTCTGTTTATTTGCTTTGCTTTCGCTCATTGCATTCTCCTCCTTATTTATTCTCGTTTGAGGCGGAAACTCTGAATACGATCATACTCAGGACTCCTGTGATGATCAGCAGGATCACGGAGAGCGCGCCGGCCATACCGTAGTTCTTACTGAACAGGTGCTTGTTCAGGTACATGATCAGCGTCATGGAGGATCTCATCGGATCGCCCTTGCCGTTGGTCAGGATCTGAGGAACATCGAACATCTGCAGACCGCCGATCAGGGATGTGATCATAACGTAGATCAGGATCGGCCGGAGCAGAGGGAGCGTGATCTGGAAGAAGATCTGCCTCGCCGTGGCGCCGTCCACTTCCGCCGCTTCAAAGAGCGACTGATCAATACCCATCATGCCTGCCATCAGAAGGATCGTCGTATTGCCGAACCACATCAGGAAGTTCATCATCGCGACCAGGCCTCTGACACTCCATACATGGGACATAAAGCTGTAAGGCTTTGCAAAGATTCCGATCGACACCAGGATCGAGTTGATCGGGCCGCTGTCACTGAACAATGTGAAGAAGAGCATTGAAAATGCGGAAGCCATGATCAGGTTGGGAAGATAAATGACTGTCTTGAAGAATCTCTGTCCCTTGAGTCTGAGTGAGGGATCCGTGAACCATGCTCCCAGAAGAAGGGATACCAGGATCTGCGGCACAAAGCCCAGGATCCACATGATCATCGTGTTCTTAAAGTAAGTGGGGAGATCTCCGCTGCTGAAGAGCTTTGCGTAATTTTGCAGGCCGACAAAATTCGGTCCCACCTGCTTGAGCCCGCTCATATAGTTTTCGAAGAAGCTGTAGTAAACCGTGCTGATCAGCGGAATCAGCTGGAAGATCACGAATACAGCAATAAACGGAATAAGAAAAATATACCCCCACCGGTTATGCTTATTTACATTATTGGTTTTATGTACCGTTTTTTCCATCCTTCCCTCCCTAAAAGAATATGTCCGTGCTTATTTTTTAAAACCCGCAGCACGCTCCGCGCCCTGCGTAATGCCCCGGAACGGGGCGTCCTCCGGATCTTAAACAAGATCTAGGATCTCATCATATTTTTAAAAGATGAGGGCCTGCCCATCAAGCAGGACAGGCCCTCACTTTAATTCCTATACTTCGCTTTCGCTCAGTGGTCCTATTCTTTCAAAAGCCGGATTACTGTGCAAGCTCAGGGTGCTTCTCGCCTACAGCTGTCATGAACTGTGCAAGAGCCTCATCATAAGTTGCGTTTCCGTCGAAGAAGTTCTTCATAGCGTTCTGATACTCTTCTACGCAAGCCTGATCATACTCGGAAAGGTTGCTCAGATCGATCTTCTCAGCGCCTTCGGAAAGCATCTGATAAGGGTTCTGGCCGCCAAGGATGGCATTGCCGAATGTCTCGTCGGTTGCAAGTGCATTGAGGACGTCCTTGTTGTTGACGCAATCGGAATCCTTAACAGCGATGTCCTTCATGATGTCATCGTTGGTTGTCATGTTGAGGATGATATCCTTAACGATGTCAGGATTGTCTGTGCCCTGTGCTGCGCAGATCCATGTGCCGCCCCAGTAGAAGCCCTGAGGTCCGTTTACAAGTCCCCAGCCGCCGGCGTGTGCGATGGAGCCGTCATCTTCCTTGGAAGGATCAGCGCCCATGGAGAAGTTGATCAGCCATGCAGGTCCAAAGTAGCAGAATACATCGCCGGGTGCCTGGAAGCCCTTGCTCCAGTCATCACTCCACATATCATTGGTTGTGGTCATGCCTGCGTCTACGAGAGCCTTGGAATCATCTGCCCATTTCTTTACATTGTCATCCACGACGATCTTGCCGTCCTGTACCCACTTGCCGGATACGTTGTTGGAATATACGCGGAAGGTATCGTTAACGGTAGCAACGATCTTGTAGCCGGCGTCTTTCATCTTCTGAGCTGTAGCATTGAATGCATCCCAGTCAGCAACTGCAGCCTGAACGGTCTCAAGATCATCAGAACCGAGAACCTGCTTAGCGATCTCTCTGTTGAAGATCAGGCCGCCGGAGCATGCCTGCCAGGAGGAACCGCGGATCTTGCCGTCTGCATCGGTAACAACGTCCTTGGTGTACTGGAACTGCTTGGAGAGATCAGCGTCTGTGATTCCCAGCTCGTCCAGAGGCATTGCTACGTTGACAGAGGGATCTGTGTACTTCATAGCATAGTCAGCTTCGATCAGGAAGATGTCAACCTTATCGTTGTCAGCTGCGGTAGCCTGTGCTGCGAGAGCTTCGTCCAGCTTGTTCTGATACATGTTGTCCTTGTTGTCGGTGACTACGAAGTTGATGACTGTATCACCGATCTTGCCGCCCTTTGTGGAGTCGGCGGGATCATTTGCCGTGAATCCGGGGTAGTGATCCATCATTCTGTTGGGGAACTCGTTGTTCCAGCAGTAGATGTTGACTACAGCTGCGCCGTCTGCTGCAGGTGCTGCTTCCGCCTCTGCTGCAGGAGTCTCTGCTGCAGGTGCCTCTGCCTCGGTAGCCTCAGCTTCAGCTGCGGGCTCCTGTGCGGGTGCGCTGGAGCTGCTTGCGGAGCCGCCGCCGCATCCTACGAGGGATCCGGCCACCATAGCTGTTGCGAGAATCAGACTAAGTGTTCTTTTTTTCATTGGATAAACCTCCCTTTTATTTGCCGCACACACTATTGTGTACGGTATATTTTGTGCTTTATCTGCAATCCGCTTTCGCGGGAACTGCCAATTTAAATGTTGTGTGGATTCTGCCCTGTTATTACTGGGCGACTCTGTTGATATCCTTGACCGTGCCTCCCTTGTAAAGTTCGCCCTCTACAACGATCGGACGAATGATCGTGGATCTCGGGTGCTCGATCAGACGGATCAGGTTCTCCGCCGCCAGTTTCCCGATCTGCTCCGTATCCTGACGGATCGTTGTGAGTCTGGGCTCGATGTGCCTTCCGATCCGAATTCCGTCGTAACCCGCTACTGAGATATCATCCGGGATCTGCAGTCCTCTCTCCCTTATCGCATTGACTCCTCCGAAGCCTGCAAAATCATCCGGGTAAAGGATACAGGTCGGCGGATCGCTCAGGTCCAGAAGTTCCATCGTTCTTTTATAAGCCTCTTCCGTATTCCTGTAATCCGCTTTCCTGAGGTATTCATCCGGCACCTCGATGCCCAGCTGTGTACAGGTCGTAAAGAAAGAAGAAACCCTCGCCTGTGTTACCGAAGAGTCATTTCCGTGAATGTAAGCGATCTTTCTGTGCCCCATTTCATACACATATGTGACCAGATCTCTCATACCCTTGACATTGTCCGAGATCACCGCGATCCGATTATTAAATATGTAGTCGATCGTCACAACCGGTATATTGCTGTCGACCAGATCGATCACTTCCGAATCCCTGAAATCGATACAAGCTATCGCTACTCCGTCAAAGCCTCTGTATCTGGCCCTTTCCAGATAAGTCATGGACCCGTGGTTCACTTTGCTGCAGTTGACCAGTGTCAGGTCATAATCACTGAGTTCTATGGTCCTCTTGAAACTGTCCAGAACATTAGCAAAGAAATCATGTGTCAGGCCGCTCTGTGCTTCATCTACAAACAGGACTCCGATGTTATGAGACCGGTTGGTTTTCAGGGCCTTGGCTGCTGAATTAGGAAAGTATCCCAGTTCCTTAGCTTTTTTTCTGACCTTTTCTTTCGTCTTGGCACTTACGTCATGCTGATCATTCAGCGCTTTGCTCACAGTTGCTATTGAGACATTACAGGCAGCGGCCAAGTCTTTCATCGAAACCATATCTGCCTCCTGTTACTTTAAAGTGCTCAACATCGTTTCGTAGCGAACACGTTTAAATCTCTTAAACGTTTTTGTAAGTCTACTGTATATCTGTTTTTAACATTTTTCAAGACTGTTTTTGACATTTTTGATGTATTTTCACAGAATTGTAAGATTGCCACAAAACAAATACACTTGTTTTATTCAAATCGACAAGCGAAAATGCATCTTTTGGTAATTTTATTCTAAAACGTTTTCGTTTTTTGAGCAATGTTACGATTGTACTGGATTTTTACTAAAACTATAATGTATTCATATAAGTTTATCGTTACTTAAAAATCGAAAACATGGAGGGAATTATGAAATTCGGACACTTCGACGACGCCAATAGAGAGTATGTGATTACAACTCCCAGAACTCCTCTCCCTTGGATCAACTATCTCGGGAACCAGGACTTCTTCACTCTGATCTCCAATACATGCGGAGGTTATTCCTTTTATAAGGATGCAAGACTTCTGAGAATCACACGCTATCGCTATAACGACGTTCCCTACGACGGAAACGGAAAGTACATATATATAAAGGATGAAAACACTGTTTGGAATACTGGATGGCAGCCTTCCAAGACTGAGCTGGACAGTTATGAGTGCAGACATGGCATGGGATACTCCCGCTTTAGTTCTTCCAAGAACGGCGTAGCTGTCAGCCAGCTCAACTTCGTTCCCATGGGTGACACCTGCGAAGTGATCCTTCTTGATATTAAGAACGAATCCGGCCGGGAAAAGAATCTCAAAGTATTTCCTTATGTTGAGTGGTGCCTCTGGGATGCTGATGATGACCAGAAGAATTTCCAGCGAAACCTTTCGACCGGCGAAGTCGAAATAGAGTCCAATCTCGGTTACGAAATCAGCGGACTTAAGAAGCCCGAAAAGACTTCTATTGCCAATTACAGCGAACTCGATTACGCCGCCATCTATCACCGTACGGAGTACAGAGAGCGCAGAAATATGTATGCCGTCTTCTCCGTAAACCGTAAGGTCAGCGGCTTTGATACCGACAGGCGCTCCTTCATAGGCGATTACAGAAGTCCCGCTCTTCCTGAAGTGGTCGATAATGGTTCCTGCAAGAATACAGTAGCAAGCGGCTGGTCTCCCTGCGCCGTCTTTGAGCTTGATATCAAGCTTGCTCCCGGCGAAAGCACAAGCGTGGTCTTCCAGCTGACCTACGTGGAAAATCCCGTCGAAGAGAAATGGGAATCTTACGGTGTCATCAACAAGAACAAAGCGCACGCTATGATCCGCAAATATCATGATCGCGGCGCTGTCATCGCTGCATATGAGACGCTTCGCAGTTACTGGGGCGAACTTCTCAGCAAATTCCATGTCACCAGCTCCCATCCCGAAGTGGACAGAATGGTCAACATTTGGAATCAGTATCAGTGCATGATCAC
>CACZJD010000035.1 GCA_902781325.1 uncultured Lachnospiraceae bacterium | reverse complement strand
CGAATTCCCGGATTATACAATTGACGAACTCGAAGCCATCTTCTACCTCAATTGCCAGAAGTATGACTACATTGTGGAAGAGGACGCGAAGAAGCAGATTCGCGCACGCATCATCGGCAGAAAGATGATGAGGCAGGAGAATTTTGCCAACGCGCGCGAAGTTCGCAACATGTTCGAGGACATCATCACAAACCAGGCCCGCCGCGTCGCAGCTATGGAGAATCCGACCCACGACGATATGATGAAGATCACGATCGAGGACCTGTCCGACGACATCGGCGACAAGACGGATACTAAAGAACTTGAGAAGATGATGGAAGCTGCTAAGGATGTGAGAGTTACAGAACTCGAGATGCCAGACAGCCAGCCTGAGAACGAAGATCCCGTACAAGAGAAGGCGGAAGATCCCGCTGAGGCAAAGACAGAGAATCCGGAAACGACAGACATTAGTACAGAGGAATAAGCGAACGATCATGGCAGAACAAAGAGACGGAATGATCACTGTGCGCAGTGATCTCCACGATTATATGGAACAGATCGACCAGTACACGGCACAGCTGCCGCTGACGATCAGGGAACAGATGAGACAGGCTCTCTACAGAGAGTATGACGGCGATTATGCGGGTCAGGAGAAGCTCTGCAGAGAGATGCTGGAGGTATTGCCGGACAGTGCCGACGTACTCTCCATGCTGGGCAGGTGCCTTATGTCCCAGGGGCGTTACGATGAGGCGAGGGAATATCTGGAGAAGGCAATGGAAGCAGATCCGGAAGACCAGAACACGATCATCAGCCTCGGACAGGCCTGCCACGCGCAGAAGGATTATAAGAAAGCGGCGGAACTGCTTGGTGGTATTTTCCCTCCTAAAGACTATCACCCATTCTACTATACGGTATACGCAGAAAGTCTCGAGAGCCTGGGGCAGAGAGAAAAGGCCAGGGACATCTACCGCAAAGAGATCTCGATCTGGGAAGAATCCCGTATCGTCCGTTCCGTGGAGATCCTGGACGGCTGCTTCGTCCGGACGCTCTATCTGGACGCCATTCTGGGCGCAATGGAGCTCACAGTGGATATGGGAGTCTACAAACGATTTCTCGCGACTGTTACCATGGACGCAGCCATGCAGAGAAGGCTGGCACAGAATATCTCTTATCTGAGTACAGCGCTGACAGTACGCACTTTCCGCATTCCCTTCCGCTCTCTGGTCAGGGAGATCGAGGAACAGGGCTATCTTTTGGACAGCGAGCACTATCCCATTATTGAGAACGCATACCGCTCGGTGGAGTCCTATGAATATCACGAGGATAACGCTGTGAGCGCCATGATGGAAAGTTTCCTCTCTGCGGAGAGCAGAGCGCCCATGGCGGGGGACAAGGATGCGGACAACAATGACAGGCTTACTGTGCTGTCCTATGAGTGGTACATGACCAGATACATAGAGAACCACGGAGAAGAACTGCTCTATGTTTCTGAGAAATATCCTCACACATATATCAGAGCCGTCACATTCCTGGATCAGCTGCAGACTCTGGGAGCCGAAGGCATGAGAAACGCGATCCTGGACAAACTTGAGACCTTCGATGAGATCAAGGTACCCAGGGAAGCCCTGGAAGCAGGTATGGAAGAGGCTTATCAGAAGGCACTGAAGCGGAAGAAAGAGCCGGTTTATCTCACGGAAGGAAATGTGACCTATAAGAGAAGCGGTAAGAAAATACTTCCCAATGATCCTTGTCCGTGCGGCTCCGGAAAGAAATACAAGAAGTGCCACGGAAGAAAGTGAATCAACTGATGAAGATAGATCCGAAAGAACTGTATTCGATCAATTTTTATGAATACGGCGAGGCATATTTTGGCAGCTGCGGCGGAACGCGGTACAGACTGGCCAGAGAACCCCTCAAGAATGTCCATTACACCCCTGTGGACCAGAGAGACCCCGCGGTCCTTCTGGCGACAGTGTGGCCGGAGCCGTACGCTTACGGCGCGGCGGACCCTGAAACTATGACAAGCAGCGAATTCGAGTTTTCGGCAGAGGGACTTGCCGCGGCGGCTAAATGGCTTAACGGCAGGATTACTGCGGAAGAAGAGTGAGTATGAAGATAACACACATATATCACAGCGGTTTTGTGATCGAACTTGAGAGTACAGTGCTGATCTTTGACTGGTACTCGGGGGAACTGCCGGATTTTGACCCGGGCAAAAAAGTGTTTGTCTTCGTGACTCACGGACACGCGGATCACTATTCCTCCAGGATATGGACACTTCGCGGAATGTATCAGAATATCTGCTACATTTTGGACTGCTGTACGGCGCCGGAGCAGAAGGGTGATAATATCTTCCATGTGCAGCCCGGAAGGCATTACAGGATCAGAAATACACTTGTCTATGCGATCCGGTCCAACGACGAGGGAGTAGCTTATGTTGTCAGTGCGGAAGGATACAATTTCTTCCACGCCGGAGATCTCAACATATGGCACTGGAAGGACGCGCAGGACGATCAGAATGCCTATTCCCTGAAGATCTACCGCAGACAGATCGAGAAGATCAGCAGCTGGTCCTTTGACGCGGCGATGCTTCCTCTGGACCCAAGGCTCGAGGATAAGGCACCGAACGCGATTATTGAATTTTTGAGTACAGTGGAGTGCAGGCACCTGTTCCCGATGCACTACTGGAACCGGCAGCAAGAGGCGGCCGGATACCTCAGGGACGTCAGACTCGATCCCTTCAGGGACCGCATCTGTTTCCTCAGTGAGATGGAAGTTCAGTAATTGAGTTTTGAACCGGACCGGAGCGGAAGCGCCGGTCCTTTTTCTCTGCCTTTTTTTCGGAGAAATTTTTGAAAACAAGCCCCTCAGAGCACCATTGTTTTGACGAATCGGGTTATAACTGCTATTCTAAAAACAATGATGAAGTATCTGGTATAGGAGGATGGAAATGAGCAAGAGATTGGTAACAGTACTTGTGACTGTTGTTACAGTAATGCTTCTGGTGACCGGCTGCAACTCTGATCAGAAGGCGGTAACGGAGACTGTTGAAGGATTTCTGAACGCAATGGTCGCCAACGATATGGAGACGGCCTCCCAGTATGCTACTGAGGAGTTTATGAATAGTGATACGATGAAACTGATGCAGCCGGACTATCTCGCCGACATTTTCTACGAGACACTGTCAGTGGAGAAGGATGATCTGGGTGAGGAAGCGCAGAACGCAGTCAATGTATATGTGAAGAATGTAGTGGATAAAGCCTACAAGAGTTTTGAGATCCAGGACATCAAGATACAGGAAGAGACTGCAGCGGTTACGGCGAAGATCACTCTCGGATATAACCCGGAGGCCTCTTCGGGCGTATCTGAGGATACGAACGCATTAGTAAGCGAATATCAGACAGAACACTATGATGAACTGGTTGCCGTTTTCACCGAAGAGGGCGAGAAGGCAATGTATAAAAAGATTTACAATGATCTGATCCCGATTATTATCGGCAAGATGCAGGAGGCGCTCGAGAGCGGTGAGCCTTCTGAAGAGAAAACGATCCTCTCACTTGTAAAGACAGACGGAAAGTGGCTGATCACGGATCTTGAGGAGAACAGACCGGGAGCAGCAGCCGGAAGCACCGCTGAAGAGGCAGCCGCAGCAGAGGCGACAACTCAGGAGGAGACTGCCAAGTAATGCCGATACCGCTTAAGCTGCAGGTGTTCGAGGGCCCCATGGACCTTCTGATGCACCTGATCGAAAAAAACAAAATAGATATCTATGACATACCGATCGTCACGATCACTGACCAGTATCTGGAATATGTCAGACAGATGGAACACAGCGACATGAATGTCACCAGTGAATTCCTTGTCATGGCTGCAACACTTCTTGATATTAAGAGCCGGATGCTTCTGCCCAGAGAGGAAAATGAAGAGGGTGAAGAAGAGGACCCCAGAGATGAACTGGTGAAGCGCCTTCTTGAGTACAAGATGTACAAGTTCATGTCGGAGGAGTTGAGGGAAAAGAGCCGGCAGGCAGGTTTCAGTTATTTCAGAGAGCAGGATCTTCCGGAGGAGGTGCGCAGCTACGTGCCTCCTCTCAATTATGAAGAGCTGATCGGAGACTGGACGGCGCAGAGCCTGAAAAACGTATTTGCTGAAGTGATGAAGCGCAGGAAGAGCCGTGTAGATCCCATTCGAAGCGGATTCGGAAAGATCCACAGGGAAGTGATCAGCGTCTCGGACAAAACGCTCTATATCCGGGCTTATCTTAAAAGCCATCCCCACGCGGATTTCAGGGAGATGCTGGAGCGCGAGGACAGCAAGGAAGAGATCATTGTGACGTTTCTGGTGATCCTTGAGCTTATGAAACACCAGAAGATCCGCATCACTCAGGAAGAGGCTTTCGGAAAGATTCTTATCGACCTGGTGGATCCCGACGAGAATAATACCGCGAAGACTGAGACAGAACCGGCGAATGAAGAAGCGGAGCCGGAACCGCTTCCGCCGCCGGAAGAACCTGAACCGGAGCCACTTCCGCCGCCGGAAGGACCTGAGCCGGAGCCGCTTCCGCTGCCGGAAGAACCTGAACCGGAGCCGCTTCCGCTGCCGGAAGAACCTGAACCGGAACCGCTTCCGCTGCCGGAAGAACCGGCGGATTCAACGGATGAGCCGGATCCCGGCCTGATACCAGAAGTACCTTCAGAACCTTCGGCGTCCGTGGAAAAGAGACATCTGGTTCACAGGCCAAGGCTGGGAAGATATGGGATCGGAATTCAGGCATATCGATTTACGGCAAGGAGGTCGGGCCGGGATCTGTATCGCAGAGCCCGGGGCAACAGGATCTGGAAGAGAAAAAGGAACAGAGGCCGTGTGCTGAGGCGGATCCGGAAGGATAAACGGTAGGTATGAGAACGATATCGCAGTATGACGTACAGATGTATAAGGACGAGCTTAAGGGCCTCCGGGAAGAAATGACGAATATTCTTGTGGAAATGGAACATCGTCAGAACACGTCTTCCCGGGAGGCCTTTTCCCGCTGGTGGGACGAAGGAGGCGCGATGAGGCACTATTTTGACCTCAAGGGAAAAGCCGAGAGAATAGAACAGATCCTGCAGTATTCGATCGTCGAGGAGGAGTTCCCCAGGATGAAGGGAGGCGACCCGGCCATGAGACACAGATACGGCGGGGGCGATCAGGAAGGACAGTGAACACGGATGGCGGAGAAGGCTGGACGGAGGACCTATGCGGCCATAGATCTTAAATCTTTCTACGCGTCGGTAGAGTGCAATGAGCGCGGTCTGAACCCGCTGACAGCTAACCTTGTGGTGGCGGACCGCAGCAGGACGGAAAAGACGATCTGTCTCGCGGTATCCCCGTCTCTCAAGGCGATCGGGATCCCGGGCCGCGCGCGGCTGTTTGAGGTCACTCAGAAGGTGAAACTTCATAATGCACAGCGCCTGCAAAGACTCAGAAAACAGGGGATCCGTGAATTTAAGGGGTGTTCCTGCGACAGTGAGGAACTGGCGGTTCATCCGGAACTGGAACTGGATTTTATCGCCGCGAAACCGCACATGAAGCACTATATGAACTATAGCGCTCGGATCTACAACATCTACCTGAAATACATCGCTCCGGAGGATATCCATGTCTATTCCATCGACGAGGTCTTCCTGGACCTCACAGAGTATCTGGATACCTACGGAATGACTGCAGCAGAGCTGGTACAGACCATGATAAGGGATGTGCTTAAGGAAACCGGGATCACTGCCACAGCCGGTATCGGGCCCAATCTTTACCTCGCTAAAATAGCGATGGATATAGTCGCCAAGCACATTGAAGCGGACGAGGACGGCGTGCGCATCGCTGAACTTGATGAGAGATCCTACAGAGAGAAACTGTGGGGACACAAGCCCATCACGGACTTCTGGAGAGTAGGCAGGGGCTATGCTGCCAAACTCCGGAAAATCGGGGTTCTCACAATGGGGGATGTAGCCCGCTGCTCGGTACAGAACGAGGAGATCCTGTACAGTCTTTTCGGGGTCAACGCGGAACTTCTGATCGATCACGCATGGGGGTGGGAACCATGCACCATCGCTCAGATCAAGGCCTACAGGCCGGCGGACAACAGCATAGGCGAAGGACAGGTGCTTCACTGCGCTTATACAGCGGCCAGGGGGAAGCTCGTCATGAAGGAGATGATGGACAAGCTGATCCTCAAACTGGTGGAGAAGGGGCTTGTCACAGACCATATCGTATTGACAGTCGGTTACGATATGGAGAACCTTGAGATCCCTGAGATCAGGGAGAACTACAGGGGAGAGATCACAAAAGACTGGTACGGGCGCCTTGTCCCGAAGCACGCGCACGGTTCGGCGACTTTAGAACGGCCGACTTCCTCCACCAGAGTCATAATGGAGGAGGCGGAGAAACTCTATGACAGGATCGTAGATCCGATCCTTCTTGTCAGAAGGCTGACGGTAGCTGCGGCAAGAGTGATCCCGGAACAGGCTGCGGAAGAGAAAAAAGAATCCTTCGAGCAGATGGATCTCTTTACCGATTACGAGGCGCTGGAGAAGGAGAGAACTGCCCGAAAGGCCGAGCAGGAGAGAGAAAAGCGGATGCAGAAGGCTATATTGGATATTCGCAAGCGCTTTGGAAATAACGCTATTGTAAAGGGGATGAATCTGGAAGAGGGCGCGACAGCGATCGAGCGCAACAGCCAGATCGGAGGGCACAACGCTTGAGTTATACACAGAACACAGGCGCGGACGATTACCGCGATATT
Organism: uncultured Lachnospiraceae bacterium; assembly: GCA_902781325.1. Lineage (GTDB taxonomy): Bacteria > Bacillota > Clostridia > Lachnospirales > Lachnospiraceae > CAG-791. The sequence continues at coordinate 30,692 of CACZJD010000035.1, read as the reverse complement.
ATTGATCTGCCGCATCACACTTCCGCCAGGCATCCAAGAATGGCGGAGGAAATGCGGGCGGCACAGTTTGCCCCTTTTGCAGCCCTTACAGGCTACGATGAAGTCATTGAAGAGACTGCGCTCCGAAGGAAAGCCCAGGTGATGGCGCGGGATCAGATGAAGGAATAAAGATATGTATTATATTACCGATACTGATCGTCTGGAGGATCCGGAGCTGCAGATCTATACGAAGCTGTCTGAAACCCAGCTGTTTCACTGCAGAGAGCCTCATAGAGGCCTGTTCATAGCTGAGAGCCCGAAGGTCATCGAAAGGGCGCTTAACGCCGGTTACAAGCCGGTATCCATGCTTATGGACAGACAGCAGAGGAAGGGAGAGGGCGCGGACGTCCTTGAACGGATCGGGGCTCTTAAGGGCGAACCCATACCGGTCTATACGGCTGAGGAAGCGGTTCTGAGAAATCTGACAGGATTCCCCCTGACCCGGGGATGTCTGTGCGCTATGGAACGCAAAGAACTTCCGCCTGTGGAGGAGACGATCCGGGAGGCCTCAAGGATCTGTGTTTTGGAGGAGGTGGTCAACCCTACCAATGTCGGGGCGATTTTCCGCTCGGCGGCAGCGCTCGGCATGGACGCAGTGCTCCTGACCCACGGCTGCGCAGACCCTCTGTACAGAAGAGCGGTGAGAGTGAGTATGGGAACTGTCTTCCAGATCCCATGGACTTTCATCGGAGACCGCAGTGCTCCCGGCTGGCCGCAGCCTGGTATAGAGAAACTCCGCAGTCTTGGATTCAGGACCGCGGCGATGGCACTGAAGAAGGATTCTGTGTCCATCTCAGATCCCGGGCTTAAGGCGGAATCCAAACTGGCAGTTATTCTGGGAACGGAAGGGGACGGCCTGACGGAGGAGACGATCGCAGCGTGTGACTACACAGTGATGATCCCCATGTTTCACGGAGTGGATTCCCTGAACGTGGCGGCGGCCAGTGCCGTGGCATTCTGGGAACTCAGGGACAGACAGTAAATTACAAGCAGCCGTTTGGGAACCTGATTCTGAAAAACTATATTTTGACCTGACAAAAAAGAGATGCCGCATATGCAGCATCTCTTTTTATGATCAGTTATCGGCCTTAATCTGCTTTTTATATATGCAGATCAGTTTATCAGCCGAGCAGTTCGATGAAGTCGTCGCCGACCTTCACGTCGCCGGTCTTAAGAGGACGAAGTGTGCTGTAGTCCTCCCAGTTGGTAACGATGCAAGGAGTTGTGACCTTGTATCCTGCAGCCTTGATAGCCGGGATATCGAACTTGATGAGGGTCTGGCCCTTCTTGACCTGGTCGCCGTCAGCAACGAAGACCTCGAAGTTCTTGCCTTCAAGTTTGACGGTGTCGATACCGATGTGCATCAGGATCTCAGCGCCGTCAGTTGTGGTCATAGCCACAGCGTGCTTGGTATCAAATACCATTGTGATCTCGCCGTCTGCGGGAGCTACCAGCTCACCTACGGAAGGCTCGATGGCAACGCCGTCGCCGAGCATGCGGCCTGCGAATGCCTCATCCTCAACTTCGTTCATGAGGAGCATCTTACCTGTCAGGCAGGCGCCGAGAACCTCGTCCTTCATCTTGGGAGCAGCGGGAGCAGCAGCTGCGGGAGCTGCGGCAGCGGGCTCTTCATCCTGGACAGCGGACAGCGGGATGGTGCCGTTGCGGAGCTTCTCAACGAGCTCTTCGAAATTGGACTTAACGATTGTTACGGAAGGTCCGTAGATGACCTGGATGCCGTTGCCCTTTACAACGACGCCGGAAGCGCCGGTTCCCTTGAGCAGAGGCTGGTCAACCTTGGAGGCATCCTTGAGCGTAAGACGAAGTCTTGTGGCGCAGCAGTCGATATCGCCTGTCAGGTTGTCGAGACCGCCGATGCCTTTGAGGATCGCTGCGGACTTGGGATCTACGTTTGCAGCAGCAGCTTTGCCGCCTGCAACGCCGACACCGGTCGCCTTGCGGTACTCATCCTTGGTGATCATCTTGACTTCTTCGTCGTCAGCTTCACGTCCGGGAGTCTTGAGATCCTTCTTGAGGATGAAGGTGCGGAATACGATGAAGTACAGCACGAAGTAGATCGCGATCAGAGGAAGCACGCGGATCCAGTGAGTCTTGGCATTGCCGGGAAGGATACCGTACAGGATCAGGTCGATCAGACCGTCTGAGAAAGTGGTTCCGATCAGGACATCAAACAGGTCGCAGAGCAGGAATGCCATACCTGCGAATACTACGTGGATACCGAACAGTACGGGAGCGAGGAAGAGGAATGTGAACTCGATAGGCTCTGTGACACCGGTAAGGAAGGATGTAAGAGCTACGGAGAACAGCAGGGAACCTGCCTCTTTCTTCTTCTCGGGTCTTGCGCAGCTGTACATAGCAAGAGCAGCACCGGGAAGTCCGCCCATCATGAAAGGATACTTACCCGCGAGGAACTTCGCGGACTCGTCGAATACCTGGGTATTGGGGTCAGCCAGCATTCTGAAGAAGATGTTCTGGGCACCCTGTACCATTTCGCCGGCGATTTCTCTGGATCCGCCGACACCTGTCTGCCAGAAAGGCATATAGAAGATGTGGTGCAGACCGAAGGGAATCAGAGCACGCTCGATGCAGCCGTAGATGAAAGTTCCGAACAGACCTGTCGCATTGACGAGATCGCCCAGTGCATAGATACCGGTCTGGATCGCGGGCCAGATGAAGTAGCAGATGAAGCCTGTTACGATACCGAATACCATACACATGATCGGTACGAAACGGGTGCCGGAGAAGAAGGCCAGGGACTGGGGCAGAACCTGTTTATAGAACTTGTTGCAGGTAAGAGCCGCCAGAAGGCCTGCAAGGATACCGCCGAACACGCCCATCTGCAGGGTCTGGATACCAAGAGCCGTAGCGATCGCGCCGTCCTTGACGTTGGGGCCGAGGCTGCCGTCTGCCAGGATGGATCCGTCGATGGTGAGCAGTACGTTCATAGTCGTCAGCATGATCAGATAGAAGATTGCCGCGGATAGAACTGCTACACCTTTTTCCTTCTTGGCCATGCCGAGCGCAACTGCCAGGGCGAAGATCAGAGCCAGGTTGCCGAACACTGCGTTGCCTGCGCCGTTGAGCAGCTGGAAGAACATGTAAAGAATATTGCCTTCATGCAGAATACCTGACAGTCCGTAAGTAGCAATTGTCGTAGGATTGGTGAAGGAGCTGCCTATGCCGAGCAGAATACCTGCGGGCGGCAATACTGCGATCGGAAGAAACAGAGACTTACCGATCTGCTGGGCGACCGCAAATGCCTGCGAACCGCCGTTACCTTTGTTTTTTGCCATAGTTTTTCCCTCTCATTTCAAAACTGTGCAATGATTAACTGGTTACACAACTAGAATACGATATGAAAACGATTTCAATACATATATTTTTTAGCATTATTATCATTTCTTGATAATTCTTAAAGAAAAAAGTGTGCAATTTGGCGAAACATGCTAAAATATACCCAAAATCATAGCGCAGATCTCTTACGCGGAAAGAACAATGATAATTTAAAAAGGGGGAAAATATGGACGACATCATTATTCTTGTTGACGAAAACGGAGAGGAGCAGGAATACGAACTGCTTGATACGGTTGAATACGAAGGGGGACGTTATGTAGTACTGATCCAGGACGATGATGACGAGGTCTCTATCCTGCAGATCGAATCCGAAGAAGATGAGGAACTCTCGCTCGTTACCTGCGAAGACGCGGTGATCGAGGAGGTTTATCAGATCTTTAAGGAGAAAAATACTGAGAATTATGATTTTGACGACTGATCGTCCTTTGATGAGAGATGTTTTTCCATGGCCGGATCGGTTGAAGTAAGATAGAAGTAAGACAGAAGTAAGATAGAAGCGGCGGCATCCATTTCGGATCCCGCCGCTTTTTATACCTGTCAGATATAGTCTCTGTTTCCCCAGTGTATCACGGCCAGCATGCCGGGACCCGTGTGGGCGCCTATGACCGGACCCAAACCGCAGATCAGGACATTCGCGTCCGGGTTGGCAATAAGGATGCGCTTCTTCATCGCTTCTGCCTCTGTCTCGCAGTCGGCGTGCGCGATGATCACGTCACCGGGCAGCGATCTGTCCACGGCCGCTTCATAGCATTCCGTGAGGAAAGAGGAAGCTTTCCCGAGGCCCCTTTTCTTGGCGATACTGACGAGGGTCCCGTCATCCGCGATCTTGAGGATCGGTTTGATATTGAGAACAGTGCCTGCTACAGCGGTGGCAGCGGAGATACGGCCTCCTCTGCGCAGATACTTGAGGTCATCCACCAGGAACCAGTGACAGATCCTGAGCGCGTTCTCACGAAGCGCCTTCGCGTTTTCCGAGAGGGGGACACCGTCCTTTTCAGCTCTTACAGCGCTCATCAGAAGAAGTCCCATTCCTCCGGTTGCGGCAAGGGAATCGACGATCTCGATCTTAAGGCCGGGGAATTCATCTTCAATTTCTTCCGCGGCAGTGCGGGCGGAGGAGCAGGTGCTGCTGAGTCCTCCGGACAGGGAGATATAGAGAATATCGTGACCGAGAGAAGCTTCCCGCCTGAATACCTCCTGGTAAAAGTAGGGGGTGATCTGGCTGGTATGCGTCATTTCGCCGTTCCTCATGGCATTGTAGAATTCCAGAAGCTGATGATCGGTCAGCCGGTTTTCCATCAGCCGCTCTGTGTCCCCGAGAATGTATTTCATAGGGATGATCACGATCTTATTATCTTCAATAAACTGCTGGTCGATGTCAACTGATGCGTCGATAAAAAAATCTGATTTTTGAAATGGAATAAGAACCATTGCGTCTTATTATACAAATGATGCTTAATCTGTTCAACTCTGATATAATAATAACAGATAACATAAATGATCCGGCTGCCGGGCAGCCGGTCCCTTGCTTTACGAAAATGGGGGGACAGCATTATGAAAGAACAGATCATAATCACCATTGGAAGAGAATCGGGCAGCGGCGGACATGCAATTGCCAAGAAGATCGCTGACGAGATGGGAATCGAGTGCTACGACAAGAAGAAACTTGTGGAAGGCACTGCGAAGATCAGCGGCATGGACAGAAACTATGTTAAAAAGCTTGACGAAAAGCCCGTCGGATTTCCTTTTTCAGGAAGGATCGGAGCCTTCGAGGATTCCCCCGAGAGCAACGTCGCGAGAAAGACATTTGAGTATATCAGACAGATCGCGGCCAGCGGCGAGAGCTGTGTGATCGTAGGACGCTGCGCGGACTCCGTTTTAAAAGGTAATCCCAATGTACTGCGTGTCTTCGTAGTGGGCGATGTCGAGCAGAAGAACAAGAGACTGGCCAGGATCCAGCAGATCACTCCGGAGGAAGCGGATGAGGAGCGCAAGGAGACAGACCGTTTCCGCCGCGCGTATCACAATTTCTACAGCGACACGAAGTGGGGAGACTCCAGGGCCTATGACCTGATCGTCAACTCCAGCCGGCTCGGGATTCAGGGTACAGCTGATTATATTAAAAAATTTGCGGAAGCATTTAAGGAGATTTAAGACAGCAGATTCTGTATTCACTGCGGAGCGCCGCTCATAACACAGAGCGGGAGCGGAGAGCAGAGACAGAACGGCGGCAGTCAGGGTCAGGGCGGCGGTTATGAGACCAGAGGCCCTAAGGAGGAGATCATCTACACGGATGTGGCTCCCAGAAGCATTCCGATGGCGATCATCCTGTCGTTTGTCACCTGCGGTATCTACCTGCTTTACTGGATATACAGAATCAACGACGAGATCAATGAGCTTGCACAGGATGAGACCGCGCCCGGCGGCGGACTGGTAATTATACTGATGATCCTGACTTGCGGAATTTACGGGCTTTACTGGTATTACAGGATGGGAGAGAAGTGCGACTACATCGCACAGACGAAATCATCCAGCAATGTTCTTTATCTTGTTCTCGGCATATTCGGACTTGGGATCGTCTCTGTAGCCCTTATGCAGGATACGATCAACAGAGTACTGGAGTAAGCGGATGCGTCCGGAAATGAAGGAAGAATACGGACCGGAAGGCCTTCATAGAGAAAGATACAGCAGCAGGAAGATCCGCTTTCTGCTGCTTATCTTTCTTTTGGGAATTGCCTGCCTGATCTGGCTGAGGATGGGAGGGCCGTCTGTCCCCTGTATGTTTCATAAAGTCACCGGACTGCAGTGTCCCGGCTGCGGGGTCACCCGGATGATCCTGGCACTATCCAAACTGGATCTGCAGACAGCACTGCGGGCCAACGCTTTTTTGACCGTCACCCTGCCTTACCTTATCGCGCTCCTTTTATACAGCGCTTATAAATGGGTCAGGGATGAAAAGGCAGGAGCAAAGGCTCAGGCTGCGGCAGTCATTTACTGCGCGGGGCTTATCTTATTCGGGATCATCAGAAACCTTGTGTGAGTAGTCCTTTTCTGCGTCCTGTCCATTGTTTCGACGCCTGCGGACAGCAGTAAACACAGCGGGATAACCGGCAATGATGTAAAGAGTCAAAACAGTGTAAATGATAACATGTCCCGCGGCAGTGCCTGCTATAGAATAGATCGGCTTTTTGAGAACAAACATCAGGATCAGGACAAACGGCAGACCGCATATCACGCGGAGGATCTTGACGGGAAGCGTCCCCTCTGTCGTAAAACGCACATGACGGATCTCGATGTAAGCACCTGCCAGAGTGCCCAAAAAGGCGCCGGCGGCGGCATATCCGTCATTTTTCATTTCGACGGGATCGACGATAAGGTCGCCGTCAAGGTAATCCAAAGGATATGTTTTGAAGGTGAAGTAAACAATGGCCAGCACTGCCGCGACGCATCCGGCTGCAAGCAGTTTGATCAAAAGAGAACGGTCTTCCCGCGCCTTATCAAACAAACGTGCATTGACCGCGATCATGACCGCGGAGATCAGGAGTGATGTCACGACATCTGTAAGAGTGTGAACTCCCAGAAAATTGCGGGAGAACGCTGTAAGAAGGATGACCGCGATGCAGAAGGCGGATACTGCCTTATGATTCTTCCGCGCGGACATTGCGCAGGAGCCGAAAAAAGAGGACGCTATCTGGGTGTGACCGCTGGGGAAGGAGTAGCCCGTGGCAGTCTCAATGGCCTTTTCCGGAGGGTCAAGCTCCTGCCATCGGATCCAGGGCCTGTATACACAGGCGGTAAGCTTTATGACGTTGTTTATAAAGAGTCCGCTGACAGTATTGATGATCACCCAGTATCCGAGGATCCGGTCGACTGTCCAGAAAATGATCACGCACAGGACTGCGGATCCGATCGTCGCGAAATTGGTGATCAGCATCATTGAGGCAGTCATCAGATCGCCGGCGGATTCCCTGAATTGTTGAAGAAGCAGTAAGTATTTAAGATCCATGCGCAAGCCCCTCTTTTTGGAAAATAATACAGGGCCGGCAGTTCAACTGCCGGCCCTGCTCTGTGATTCATTATAAATGTGATCAGATCCGGATGCAACTGCTTACATCATCTGATCAGCCGGACCCGGTCGGGTTCTTCAGAACTGGGTGAATGCAGGCGTGTCAGCCGGAGCATTCAAAAGAGCCTCGAGCTCATCGTCCAGTTTCAGAAGGGAGATAGAGAAGCCGGCCATGTCGAGGGAAGTCATGTAGTTGCCTACCAGAGTCTTGGCAACGATGATGCCCTTGTCCGCGAGGACTTTGGCTACCTCGAGGTTGGCGATATAGAGCTCGCTCAGAGGAGTAGCGCCCATGCCGTTGACCATGACTGCGACCTTGTCGCCTGCGCCGTAGATGCCTTCCGCGAGGATCTTGTCGAGGAGTTGATCTACTGTGGCATTAGCTGTGCCGATCTTTTCTTTGTGTGTGCCGGGCTCGCCGTGGATGCCGATGCCGATCTCGACTTCATCGTCCTCCAGCTCAAATCCGGGCTTGCCAACTGCGGGAACCGTGCAGGGCTCGATGCCCATGCCCATGGAGCGCACATTGGCGATAACCTTCTCAGCTACAGCCTTTACTTCCGCAAGGCTTGCGCCTTCTTCGGCCTTGGCGCCTGCGATCTTGTGAACGAAGATCGTGCCTGCGATGCCTCTGCGGCCGGTTGTCCATGTGCTGTTCTCAACAGCGACGTCGTCTGCTACGATGACCTTTTCGACCTCAATGTCTTCGTCGGATGCCATATCAGCTGCCATCTCGAAGTTCATGACATCGCCGGTGTAGTTCTTGATGATCAAAAGAGCGCCTTTGCCGCATTCTGTAGCCTTGATCGCCTCATAGACCTGGTCGGGAGTGGGAGAAGTGAACACTGCGCCTGCTACTGCGCCGTCCAGCATTCCTTTTCCTACAAAGCCGCCGTGTGCCGGCTCATGTCCGGAACCGCCGCCGGAGATCAGAACGACCTTATCGGTCTTCTTTGCGCCGGTACGGATCATGACATCAGTGCCTTCCACGCGCTCGACATACTGAGGGTGTGCCGCAGCCATACCGCGGAGCATCTCATCTACTACATTGTCGACCCCATTGATAAGTTTCTTCATTTGGATACCTCCTGTTAATACATTGTTTTTTCGCATTTATACATGTCAGTATTCATTCCCCAAAATGAAATACTGTAAATGCCGGAATATGGCAAGTTTCAGCTGAGCTTGGATGCGGTCCTTGCTTCCTCAGCGGCTTCAATGACTTCATCGAGAGAAGCGCCGGATGTGGAAGTGACCGCGGCGCTGATCGCTCCCTCAAGGATCGGGGCGTCCGCGATGCGGACATCTATATCACTCTCAAGCATTTCGATCGCCATCTCGGCGCTCATGATGCCGCTGCCGAGGTCCGCCAGAACGGCGACGCCGTCGCCGGTATCTGCATTCTCTATTGCTTCCTGGATCTTCATCGCGTCTGTACCGATGGAGCCGTCCTCCATTCCGCCGGCAGCAATGATATGTTCGTTCTCAGAGGCCATCTGCATCGCGAGATCATAGATGCCCTCAGCGACTTTCCAACTGTGGGATACAATAACGATGCCGACCATAGATCACATCCCCTTTACAAAATCACGAATACACTCAAGTGTATAAGTAGCGGAAGTGGCACCGGGATCCTGATGGCCGATACTGCGCTCTCCGAGATAACTTGCGCGTCCCTTCGTAGCGATGATGGTCTTGGTGAATTCCACGCCTTCCTCGGCTGCCTTGCACATAGCGTCCAGAGCATCCGGAAGTGAAGCACCGCCGTCGATCGCGGCCGAATAAGCTTCGGAAGCAGGAATAATGGCGTCAAGCATAGTCTTTTCGCCTTTAACAGCCTTGCCGCGCTTCTGGATTCCTGCGATCACTGCCTCGAAAATGGCCTTGCCGTCTTCAGGAGTCAGAGATGTCTTGCCCGCACAGACTTTCCCGGCCTGCATATAAGCAGTTCCATAGAGAGGGCCTGAGGCGCCGCCCACCTTGGAGAGCAGGGTCATTCCGGTCTTTTTGAGGAGTTCACCGATATTGTCGCTGTCCTTCGGAAGGATCGCCAGCACTTCTGAAAAACCTCTGGCCATGTTGATTCCGTGGTCCGCATCGCCGATCTCGCGGTCGAGTTCAGTGAGAAATTCCTTTTCCTCTATGATGCGGTTCCCGATCTTTTCAATACACTCATAAATCTTTGACGCCATAAACTGTTACCTCCAATACAATTATTAACTTCCGCCGCTCCTACCCCGATGAAGACGGCAGAATTCTATAAAAATTATATCACCATTATCAGAAAGTTAAACGTTTATACTGATTTTTTTCTGCAGAATATCACGAAAAAAACAGTGATGCGATCAGCGGATGAGAGCACATATATGCCGGGGATACTTGCGCGCGGTTTGTTTTGTGCGCTATAATGCATAAGTGCCGACCGACCAGGAGACCTATATGAAACACTATTTGATCGACAGCGAGAATGTCGGAGATTTCTGGATTCCGCTGCTGGAACTTCCGGCAGACCGGGCGGAGCTGATCGTCTTTTACACAAAGAACAGCCCCCATATGAGTTATGACAGTCTCATCAAACTCAAGGAATCGGACAGAAAAGTCACCTTTATCAAATGCTATGAGGGAACAAACGCGCTTGATTTCCAGCTCTGCTCGGAACTCGGCTTCCTCATCGCAGTGAATCCGGGTGACGAATTCATCATCGTGACCAATGACACGGGATACGACGCGGCGGTGAAGTATTGGAGACGAAAAGAGTATTCCGTAAAGAGGATTGCCGGTAAGGACAGCCGGACCGGCAGCCGCAGAAGAGGAACCGCTGCCAAAAGCGATGTCGCTTCGGAAGTGAGCACGATCCTTCACAAACTTGTGAGGATGCCCGATCACGAAGAGAGCGACGCACAGGAAGAGCAGGCTGAAGAAGAGAGGATGTACACCGCGTCTGAGGCTCAGATGAACTCGGAAACGGACCGGGAAGAGGATTATGAGGAAGAGCCGGCTGACGGCGATCCCGCGGACTTCGAAGAGGATGCCGGCTCCGAAGAGGACTATGATGAGGAAGCCCCGGAACTGATCGGTGAAGAGGGCCCGGAAGAAACTGCGGAGGATCATCCGGAAGACCTGTCAGATGATCTTCAGGACGAGGAATCTTCAGAAGAAGCCGAAGAAGACTTTGCGGATGAGACGAAAGAGGAACCTGCAGAGATCTTCGAAGAGACAGCTGCTGATGAACCGGATACAGATCCTGCCGAAGTTTCGGAGCAGGAGAGTGATGATCTGACAGAAGAAGAGATCGAAGATGACGGATCAGCAGATGAAAGTTATGAGACTTCCGATCAGGAAGATCCCGAAGCCGCAGATACGTCTTCGGAGGAAGAGGACACAAATGTGTTTACTCCTGACCCCGATGAGATCACCGCAATCGTCAGCTGCATAGGAATGGAGAATCTGGCGGAGCTTCATAACCAGCTGATCCAGTTCTACGGAGATGACGGAAAGGATGTCTATCAGTCTCTCAAGACAGGCGCTCTTGCGATCGAGAAGAAGGAGTGGGACAGAGAGGAGAAATTTCTTTATTACTGCGCCCTGATCTTCAGACACAGCGATGAGCCCGCGGAGGAACTCAGCGAGGAGAACATCAGCGAATTCGCGCAGTTCCTTCTAGGAGCGGAGAACAAGAGAAAGAACCTCAATTCTCTGCGCTATGCGCTTCTCAAGCATTATGGCAAGGAAAAGGGCCGAAGATATTATTTTATGCTCAAGCCCTATGTGAAAGCACTTAACCAGATGTAAAAAAAAGGAAAATCGGTCGGCTGTACAGGGGCTGTGAAGGGATGGATCTTTTAAAAGACTCAGGCTTCACAGTCTCTTTTTATGGATTCTAAAGCGATATACGGTTATAATGTACACGACTGCGAAAATACTCCGGTGGAAATTTTGACGCTTCAGTGGTAGGATATGATTCATAATGAGAACATCGGGGCTTAGTAGTGGAGACGATGTATGCGAAAAATCAGAGGCACAGCGGTTCTTGCGGCCGCAGGCCTTGCCGCGCTGCTGGTTTGCTGCGGTAAGGAAGATCAGAGCAATAAGGCGGGAGAGGCAAAGACTTCGGACCGGATCGTGTCGGAGTATGCGGATACAGACCTTTCTGAGGACTCGGAACAGGAAGAGGACGAAGCGGAGAAACCCACTGCCTCGGCAGATCTTTTCTTTGATGAGGGAGATGTATGTACTCAGTTTATTCGTCTCACACCGCCGCAGGAGTGGGAAAACGGAGCTTCCTATCACTATTTTCAGGAGCCGGAGGCGGGCAGGTATGCCCTCGATATCATTGAAAACAGCAGTATGACAGCTACTGACGGCGTCGGAGGCTTTGTGTATTCCATTGTCCTGTATGACACATACACAGAAGAGCGGGGAATGGAAAATTCGGGATACGCGGGAATGCTAAGGGGCAGCGACGGCGGTTTTTATTATGTATTTCTTGAGTTTCCCACCGGGAAACAGTATACGGAGGGAACGGAAGAAGCATACAGAATGGCGGCGGATACCAAGAGCTGGATCGCCGGGAATATAGAAGGAAGGAACGGTTACACGTTCGAGGCAGGAAAGGAACCGGAGAATGAGTGAAGAGAAGATCAATAAGAATACCGGGTCATGTCCGGGCAGGATCAGACGAGTTCTGTTCGCTGCCGCCGCCGCTCTGATCCTGACAGGATGCGCCGGTACGACACAGCCCGGTACTGATGCGGACAAAACCGGCCTTTCGGCATCAGAAACAGCCGCGCCGGAAGAGACGGCTTCAGAAAAGACCGGCGCCGCGGCTGAACCCGCTCAGGAAGAACAGAACGGGGAAACCCGAATCCCTGCCTCGACAGAAGAGGAAGAAAAAGTTACCCTCGTGATCCCGACTTTGTACGAGAATATCAGCACGCAGGAAGAAGCGGATGAGATCAGGGACAGAAACGGGTACGAGAGCGCGTCTCTCGAGGAGGACGGAAGTCTTACTATAGTCATGAGCCGGAGCCAGTACGAAGAGCTGTTAAGCAGTTTCAGAGAATCGGTGGACCGCGGGATAGAGGAGATCGTCAGCGAAGACTACGGCTCTTCGATCGAAAAGATCGAATATAATGATGATTACAGCGTATTTACGGTGACAGTCACGGGAGAAGAGATCGGGCCTGTCGAGCGGCAGACCGCGGAAGAACTTGTGATGTACGGAACGCTGTACCATATATACACTGCCGGGGACGCGGATCATATTCGGGTAGATTATGTGAGCCGGGAATCCGGTGAAGTCATTGAATCGGCGGATTCGGGGAGTCTTTACAATACCAATTGAATAAGGAAGCATTGACGATGAACAGCGGGGACCCCGCAGTGAAGGGAGGTCTTTATGAAGCACTTGGAAAGGTTTTCCGACAGAAGAAAAGAAGCGGCTTATCTTCGTTCCCTCAAGGGAGAAGAAAAGTATGAGGCGCTTAATGAGATCATTGAGAAGTCAAAGCATATTGCGTTCTTTGGCGGTGCGGGTGTTTCCACAGAGAGCGGTATTCCGGACTTTCGGAGCAAGGACGGCCTGTACAATCAGCACGACGTCAGATTCGACCGGTATCAGCCTGAGTACCTTCTGAGCAGCAGCTGCCTCTATCATGAGCCTAAGGTGTTTTTCGAGTTTTACCGTCAAAAAATGGACGCCAGGCACTGCCTCCCCAACAGGGCGCATGTCAAGCTTGCGCAGATGGAGGAAAAAGGAAAACTTGACGGGATCATCACCCAGAATATTGACGGGCTTCATCAGAAAGCCGGGAGCAGAACGGTTTATGAGGTCCACGGATCGACACTCAGAAACTACTGCGACCGCTGCGGAAAGAAATATCCCGAGAGTTATATCTATGACAGCAGCGAGGCAGTTCCTCACTGCGAATGCGGCGGAATGATCAGACCGGATGTCACGCTTTACGGAGAATCTCTCCCTGTGGCGGCGTGGGAAGGTGCGGAGCGTCTCATTCAGAAGGCCGACTGCCTGATCGTAGGCGGAACCTCACTTACGGTGTATCCGGCAGCTTCTCTGGTGAGATACTACAGCGGCGGATACCTGGTCATCGTCAACCGCGACCACACAGGCCAGGAAGACTGGGCAGACCTTACATTTAACGAGAGCATCGGAGAAGTTTTCTCTCATATTAATGTTTGAAGACCCGTATCAGGCGGAAAGATTGGAATAAGGAAGTCAGTAAGAGAATGTCAGAGAAAGAGATTAAGAGGATCAGATGCCCAAAATGCGGCGCGGAACATGATTTTGAGATCTGGCTCAGGATCAACACAGATCTGGATCCGGTGCTGGGAAAAAAGGTCAGGAGCGGAGAACTGTTCAGGACAACCTGTCCTTCCTGCGGACAGAAGATCGATGTGGTGTATCCCTGCCTTTATCATGAGATGGAAAACAAGGTTATGATCTACTACGCGCCGGGAGCAAAGGCTATGAAGGACGCCGCAGCGGCTTTTGACGAGGGATCGGAAGAAACGGTAAAAGAACGCGGATTTGATCCGGCGCAGAAAGGCTACAGAAACCGCGTAGTTGGCAGCCTGTATGACCTGCAGGAGAAGATCGCGGTATTTGATGCCGGACTCGATGACCGGATCGTTGAGATCTGTAAGGTCATGATCGGCAGCGAACTTCAGAAGTCGCAGCCGGAAGCCGCATTTGACGATCTTTTGTTCTATCAGGACAGCACAGGCGGCAGGCTCGCTCTTATGAAAAACGGGAATGCGTTTGCTTCCGTATCACTCCCCGGTGATATATATAAAGCCGTCGGAGATCATTATAAACCTCTGATCGACCGATTCGGGGATGAAAAGGTGATCGATATGGAGTGGGTAATGAACAGCGTCAACCGGGCAGAAGAAAAATAAAGAACTGCCTTGAGCATACAGGAGGTACAGAATATGAAATTGAATAAGATCAGTATTTTTGGCATAGCGGCTGTAATTGCACTTACAATGGCGGGCTGCGGCGGTGCGACCGGCGCCTCCACATCCGCGGGAGAAACAGCTGACATGGCAGCAACAGAGGACTTTACGACTCAGGAAGCACCGCTGACCACTGCGGCAGAGGCGATGACCGCCTCTGAAGGGAACACATCTAAAGGGAGCGGAAGCGTTCTGGAATATGAGGGAGCCTATACCGAAGAGACAGGGAAGGGGTACTCACTTCTTATTAAGTCTACAGGTGAAGGAAACGACGTATATGTGACAGCAGGCTTTATGGATGAAGAGACACAGACTTACTACATCTGGGATATCTTCAGTGAGATCGAGGACAAATCGATCGAGTACACCGATGCTATCTGCACGACGATGGTCACTGACGATCAGTCGGAGACCGGAGTCAGACAAGAGGTAGTTTACAGGGACGGCACCGGAACAATAAAGATCGATAAAGACGGCAGCATCATCTGGACGGATGAAAAAGTGAATAACGGCGAGAGCCTCACTTTAAGGTGGGACCAGGAACTGAATGATATGCTGCAGGAGCAGGCTTCGACAGGGATGAACTGACCGGCAGCCGATATTGTTACGCATAAAGAGACTTCGCGCTTGTCGAAAAGAGGTGAATATGTGGATCAGAGACTTTTGGAACCGCGTATTGGCAAAATTCAGAAAAGAGGACAGCACTTCCGAACCGGTGATGGAACTGAAAACTGAACAGGCTCCGGAGCCGGTCCCCGAGAGAAAGACTTCCGATGAGATGATCGTAGAAATGGCGCAGTCGGCTTCGGAGCCTGACATGCCGGATGATCGCGGAACCGGGACGGAGCCGCAAGCCGGGGAAGAGCATGCAGCTGAGACAGAACCGGAAACGGAGATGCAGCCGGAAATTGAGGCGGAGGAAGATGAGAGAAAAGACTTCGAAGAAGACGAAGAAGGGTGTTAGAAACGCCCATTTGCTGCTCGGCGCCTACTGGGGATACAGAGTGCTGAAAGGCGGGAGCATCCCTAAGACGACTCTTGAAGTGCTGAACATGGAGAGAAAGTCTGTCCTGAAGGAAAAACGGAAAGAAATGACCGCAAAACAGAAAGACCGTCAGGAGCCTGCCGCCCGGGAGAAGAAAGGAGCGGCTTCTGCAGCGCTGACAGGGATCGCGAAGAATACGGTCCTTCGGAAGGCTGCAAAGAAGATCCTCAGGAACGCGCGGGTGATCTGATCCTGCGCGAAGTTTCCCGCCCTTGTGGGCGGACTATAAAAAACGGAGATAGAGTATGAGTAAAGTGCGCAATTCAGATATAAGATCAGAACTCAGGCCTTCCGCACAGCTGTTGAAGCTCACTTACACAGCCGCGACCGAGGCTGCGTTTGAGAAATTTGACCGTCAGTGCATAAAAAAGAACCGCGGCAAATGGAAGAGCAGGAACACTGTGGCGGAAGAAAAGGCGATCGTGCGCAGTGACGGAAGTATTCTCAGGATACTTGTGGTCCGATGCGAGGACGCGGAGGAAGAGAATGCGACCGGTCTTCTGTGGCTCCACGACGGCGGCTATGCGTATGGGGTTCCCGAACAGGAGAGCCTGCTTGTGGACATGTTCTGCGGAGAAGGAAGCTGCGTGGCTGTTCTCCCGGATTATACCAAATCCATTGAAGCTCCGTATCCCGCAGCCCTGGAGGACTGCTACAGTGTGCTTCTGTGGATGAAGAACAACGCTGAAGAACTGGGGATCAATCCCGACCAGATTTTTGTGGGAGGCAGCGGCTCCGGAGGGGGCCTTACGGCTGCTCTGTGCCTGCGTGCCAGAGATATGAAGGATGTGCATATCGCATTCCAAATGCCGATCTCGCCCATGCTTGATGACAGGATGGAGAGCGAATCGGCAAAGGATAACAACGCGCCGGTTTGGGACAGCCGCAAGAACCGGGCAGCCTGGGATCTTTATCTGAGAGATATGACGGAAGAGATACCGGTCTACGCGGCGCCCGGAAGAGAGACTGACCTCAGGGGAATGCCGCCTGCCTGCAGTATAGTGGGAGACCTGGAACCGGTAAAAGATGAGACTGTTCTGTATTTTGCCAGAATGAAAAAGGAAGATGTGCCGGTGTCTCTGAGAGTGTATCACGGATGCTTCCACGCTTTTGAGGTCACGGCGGTCAACAGCAATGTGGCCATAAACGCACAGAGGTATCTTCTTGACAGTTTCAGGTATGCACAGAAACGGTATTTTGCTCACAACGTGGAAGAACCCTTCGTCGGATCCGATCAGCTTTTTGCGGTACCCGAAATGGAAACAGATCAGGAGCCGGAAACAGCCCCGGTAATTGAAGAGGAAGTTGAGGCGCAGGAAGTAACTGATCCCGGAGAAGACGCAGGTGAAGCGGCAGAAAAAGACCAGTGAGTTTGTGCTTGACACGTCGAACTTTTATGCTATAATTTCACTGTATGTTCGGTGAACGTATAGAAAAACCCAATCAGTCAAGCTGAAGGGACTGAAGGGAGGGTAGAACGAATGTCAAGTGTAATCTTAAAAGAGAATGAGACTTTGGACAGCGCACTGCGCCGCTTCAAGAGAAGCTGCGCGAAAGCCGGTATCCAGCAGGAAATTCGTAAAAGAGAGCATTACGAAAAGCCTAGCGTAAAGCGCAAGAAAAAGTCCGAAGCAGCCAGAAAGAGAAAATACAACTGATTTGACGGCTGATCTGCAAGCAGAAAGTTCCCTGATCTCGAATCAGGGAACTTTTTTTGCAGGATAAGAAGAACAGGACATGCTGCTAGGATGTCTCAAAGAAATTGTGGTGGAGTCATGACAGTATTGGTCATTAAAATATTAGCAGTGTTGATCGCGGTTATGATCATCTCTATGGTCATTGATAACCGGCGCTTCGTCGTGCGCTCTTACAGACTGCGTTCATCCAGGATCAAAAAACAGTTAAAACTGGTATTTATAGCCGACCTTCACGAGAAGTCCTACGGACAGGATAACGAAAAACTGGTGGAGAGGATCAAACAACTCCAACCCGACGCGGTGATCGTCGGCGGAGATCTGATCGTATACGGACAGGTCAACAGACTATGCGAAGAATCTCTCGGAAGCGGGCATAAAGCAGATGATACGGGAACGGACTGGATGAAGCACACTCTCTCACTGATGAAGAGGCTGGCACAGATCTGTCCGGTCTTCTTCGCGGAGGGAAATCACGAACTAAGGCTTGAATACTATGAGGAACTGAATCCTTATGACGCCAGATTCCTCGAAGAGATGGAAAAAGCCGGTGTGCGCATGCTCCATAACAGCGCCGTTGATCCTGTGGGAGGAAATGAATCCGGGGTTCTTCTTCAGGGGCTGGAGCTCCCGATGAAGTATTATAAAAAGTTCAAGAGGACCAGACTGACCGAAGAGGAGCTGCGCGCTATGATCGGAGAGCCCGACAGGTCTGCCTATACGGTTCTGGTATCTCATATCCCGGTATATTTTCCGACTTATGCGCAGTGGGGTGCTGACCTGTGTCTCTGCGGCCATGTCCACGGCGGCCTGATGCGCCTTCCCGCGATCGGAGGGGTGATGGGGACCAGGCCTAATCTTTTTCCCAGATACAGCTGCGGCCAGTATTTTTACAGCGCGCAGACCGGAGGAGAAAAGCATCTCAGTTCCATGGTACTGACCTGCGGCCTTGGGATGCATACGCTGCCGATCCGGATCTTTAACCCCGGAGAGATCTCTTTCGTAGAGCTTCTGCCGGCTGACTTGGAACAGGAGGAAGGAAATGGAACTGAACAGAACAACAGCGGCGATTGAGACGATCCTGTTCGCTATGGGAGATTCGGTGGAGGTTGCCTTGCTGGCGGAAGTTCTGGAACTCTCAAAAGAAGAAGTCCGCGAAGCGGTCCATGTGCTGGAAGAGCGATTTGACGCGGAGGGGAGCGGTCTTAAGATCAACTGGTTCGAGGACGCGGTCCAGCTCTCGAGCAGACCCGAGTATTACGAGTACCTTGTCAAAATAGCGAAGCAGCCCAAAAGGCAGGTGCTGACCGATACGCTCATGGAGACTCTCTCCATCATCGCGTTCAAGCAGCCTGTGACGCGCGCGGAAGTGGAGAGCATCCGCGGTGTCAACAGCGATTTCGCGATCAATAAGCTCGTAGGATTCGGGCTTGTAGAGGAGAGAGGCAGAAAGGAGGCGCCGGGAAGGCCGCTTCTTTTCGGTACCACGCAGCAGTTCCTGCGATCTTTCGGGATCAGTTCACTCGAGGATCTTCCGGATTTCGGCTCCGAACAGATGGAAGAGTTCCGGGAAGAGGCTGAAAAAGAGGTGGATATGAGGCTCGAGATCTGAGAAGAGGCTCTGTGACCAATGCTTTGGCCTGTTTCTGGAATTTTTCGTGAAAGGGTATGAAAGAATTATAAAATTCATTAAAAAAAACGATATAAATCACATATAGTTATTTTTTAAACTATGTTATACTCATAGTGTTTATGATTAGGATATTTTTATATGGAGGTCGAAAAAATGAGCAGTTCTTCAAAAGCGAGACAGAGAATAACCGCCCTGCTCGATGAAAACAGTTTCGTTGAGATCGGCGCGAAGGTGACAGCCAGAGCGACTGATTTCAATCTGAAACCAGAGCAGACACCTTCCGACGGTGTGATCACCGGCTACGGTGTGATCGACGGTAATCTGGTCTATGTCTACAGCCAGGATGCATCTGTACTTGGGGGCAGCGTCGGAGAGATGCACGCCAGAAAGATCGCGGCGATCTATGATCTTGCGATCCGTACAGGCGCGCCGGTGGTTGGCCTGATCGAGTCAGCAGGACTCCGCCTGCAGGAAGGCATGGACGCACTTAACGCATTTGGTACTATTTACGGCAGACAGGTAAAGGCTTCCGGCCTGATTCCTCAGATCACAGCGATCTTTGGCAATTGCGGGGGCGGCCTTGCACTGATACCCGCTATCACAGATTTTGCTTTTATGGCAAAAGACGCCAAGCTCTTTGTGAACGCGCCCAACACGCTTGCAGGAAACAAAGAGGATAAGAATGATACCGCGGCAGCAGCTGTAAAGGCTGCATATGGCAGTGTCGACGCGGTAGGAACGGAAGAGGAGATCCTCGGCGAGATCAGAACGCTGGTATCCATGCTTCCTTCCAACAATGAAGACGAAGCTGTGGCTGACTGCACAGACGACCTGAACCGCGCCTGCGAGAATATTGCGGGCGGCTATGCGGATCCCGCGATCGTTCTGAGCGATGCAGCTGACGACGGCCTCTTCTTTGAGACTAAGAGGGACTGCGCTCCTGAGATGGCTACAGGCTTTATCAGACTGAACGGTACAACTGTCGGCGCAGTAGCCAACAGAAGCGCCGTATATGATGAGAACGGCGAAGAGAAGAACACCTATGAGACAGTTCTTACGGCTTCCGGCTGCTATAAGGCGGCGGATTTCGTCCGCTTCTGCGACGCTTTTGAGATTCCCGTGATCACGCTCACCAACGTGACAGGATTTGCGGCGACCGAGAGCGAGGAGAAGAAGGTAGCTGACGCTGCCGGCAAACTCACAGCTGCTTTTGCCGGCGCCAATGTGCCCAAGGTCAATGTCATCGTGAAGAAGGCAGTAGGCAGCGCATATGCTGTTATGAACAGCAAAGCCTGCGGCGCGGATTTTACGATCGCATTCCCTGACGCAGTGATCGGTATTATGGACGCCAAACTGGCGGCTCACGTTCTTTGCTCGGGAACCGCAGAAGAAGTCGCGCAGACCGCGGCAAAATATGACGCTCTGCAGAACAGCATCGACAGCGCTGCCGCAAGAGGATATGTGGATCAGATCATCGAGCCCGAGGATCTTCGCAAGTATCTGATCGGCGCAATGGAAGTGCTTTATACAAAGAGAGAGGAATTCCCTGCGAAGAAGCACAGCGCGAAGTAAGAAGGAGACACGAAATATGAAAAAATGGTTAATAACAACACTTCTTGTTATCGCCTGTGTTTTCGGTCTTGTTGCCTGCGGCGGCTCTTCAAACAATTCCGCGCCTTCTGAGGTGGAACTGACTGAGGAACAGAAGCAGCAGTGGTATGATTCGGCAAGTCAGTTCGTTCTGTCGATGAATGAAGCGATTGCGACCGGACAGG
The DNA here is from genome assembly GCA_902781325.1 of uncultured Lachnospiraceae bacterium. Taxonomy (GTDB): domain Bacteria; phylum Bacillota; class Clostridia; order Lachnospirales; family Lachnospiraceae; genus CAG-791. Next base: position 10,090 of record CACZJD010000035.1, on the reverse strand, counting down.
CTGAGGCACAGATGGATGACCCGATATACGGCCCCGCGTTCAGCAGCTGGCAGAACGCGCTGCAGGATATCGGAGAAGTGCAGGGCATTGAAGGAAAATCCTGCTCCTTCACAAAAAAGGACGGAACCGTTACCGTCAGGGTCAAGGGTTCCAAGCATGACGCTGACGTAGTATTCACAATGGAGAGTTCCGATCAGGGTTACTCTGTTACGGGAATCACCACAAACGTTGAATACAGTATGAAAGAGAAGATCCAGCAGGCAGGTATGAACACACTGCTCGGCATGGGAACGACATTTGCGGTGCTGATCCTTCTGGCACTTGTGATCGCACTGTTCGGTAAGGTTGTCGGCGGCGCTTCCAACAAGTCTGCCGCCAGCAAAAAGGCACCTGCTCCCGCACCTGCTCCCGCTGCTCCGGTGGTCGAGGAGATCGAAGAACTCGCCGATGATACAGAACTGGTCGCGGTGATCGCGGCAGCTATCGCAGCATTTGAAGGAAAACAGAGCACAGACGGATTTGTGGTCCGCTCGATCCGTAAAGCCAGAAGAAAATAATCTCAGGAGGATATTAAAGATGAAGAATTATATCATTACTGTCAATGGCACAGCTTATGAAGTTACAGTAGAAGAGAACGAGAACGGAGCCGCAGCTCCCGCAGCTCCCAAGGCCGCCCCTAAGGCTGCTCCCAAGGCAGCACCTGCTCCCAAGGCAGCTGCACCCGCAGGCGGCGCAGGCAAGTACAGAGTAGAAGCCGGCGCAGCAGGCAAGGTCTTCAAGGTAGAGGCATCCGTAGGCCAGGCAGTCAAGAAGGGCGATGCGATCGTTATTGTAGAAGCCATGAAGATGGAGATCCCCATGGTCGCTCCTGAAGACGGCACTGTCGTTTCCATCGACTGCCACGTCGGTGATCCGGTTGAGGCAGGCACACTTCTGGCTACGATCGACTGATCATCTGACTTCAAGGAGGTCTAAGTTATATGGAATATATTACACGTACTCTTGATAACTTAGTACATCAGACCGCTTTTATGAACCTGACATGGGGCAACTACCTCATGATCGTTGTGGCTCTCGTGTTCATGTACCTTGCTGTTGCCAAGGAATTTGAACCCCTTTTGCTTGTTCCGATCTCATTCGGCATGCTGCTGGTAAATATCTATCCGGATATTATGGCTGCGCCTACCGAGACGGCAAACGGCGGCCTTCTGTACTATTTCTTCATGCTCGACGAATGGGCGATCCTGCCTTCCCTGATCTTCATGGGCGTCGGCGCTATGACGGATTTCGGTCCCCTGATCGCAAGTCCTTCGAGCTTCCTTATGGGAGCGGCAGCACAGTTCGGTATCTTTTCCGCTTACTTCGGCGCGATCGCGCTGGGATTCAACGGAAAAGCGGCTGCAGCTATTTCCATCATCGGAGGCGCGGACGGCCCGACATCCATCTTCCTGTGCTCCAAGCTGGGACAGACAGAACTGCTGGGTCCGATCGCGGTCGCGGCGTATTCCTATATGTCGCTGGTTCCGATCATCCAGCCCCCGATCATGAAGCTGTTTACATCTGACAAGGACAAGAGGATCAGAATGAGCCAGCTGCGTCCTGTATCCAAGCTGGAAAAGATCCTTTTCCCGATCGTGGTAACGATCGTCGTCTGCATGATCCTTCCCACTACAGCGCCTCTGGTAGGTATGCTGATGCTGGGCAACCTCTTCCGCGAGTGCGGCGTTGTCAGACAGCTGACGGAGACAGCCAGCAACGCGATGATGTACATCGTTGTCATTCTTCTGGGTACAGCGCAGAAGCTTTCCTGAATGTCACCACCCTCAAGATCGTGGCACTGGGCCTGATCGCGTTCTCGTTCGGAACATTTGCGGGCGTCATGTTCGGCCAGCTGATGAAGATCGCTACCGGCGGAAAGATCAATCCTCTGATCGGTTCCGCAGGCGTCTCTGCTGTTCCTATGGCAGCGCGTGTATCCCAGAAGGTCGGTTCGGAGTATGATCCTTCCAACTTCCTGCTGATGCATGCTATGGGACCCAACGTCGCAGGCGTTATCGGAACAGCGGTCGTTGCAGGTGTGTTCATGGCCGTATTCGGAATTGTATAACTAGGAGGAAAAACATGTCAGAACAGGTTAAAAAACCGGTAAGAATTATGGAGACAGTCCTTCGTGACGCACATCAGTCCCTGATCGCGACCAGAATGCCCACCGAAGTAATGCTCCCTATTGCAGATAAAATGGATCAGGTAGGCTATGAAGCAGTCGAGATGTGGGGCGGTGCCACATTCGATTCCTGCCTGCGCTTCCTCAAGGAAGATCCGTGGGAGAGACTGAGAAAACTCAAAGAGAAATTTAAAAAGACTCCCATGCAGATGCTTCTGCGCGGACAGAACCTTCTCGGCTACAGCCACTACAGTGATGACGTAGTTGAATATTTTGTCCAGAAGTCCATCGCGAACGGAATCGACAGGATCCGTATCTTTGACTGTCTCAATGACCTCAGAAACCTTGAGACTTCCGTTAAAGCCACAAAGAAAGAGGGCGGACACGCTCAGATCGCGCTTTCCTACACACTTGGCGATGCTTATACAGAGGATTACTGGATGAACATCGCGCGCGAGATCGAAGAGATGGGCGCGGATTCCCTCTGCATCAAAGATATGGCCGGTCTGCTTCTTCCCTACGACGCGGAGAAGCTCGTTAAGGCTCTCAAGAGAGGAACCGATATCCCGATCGAGCTGCACACTCACTACACTTCCGGCTGCGGAAGCATGACTTACCTCAAGGCGATCGAGGCAGGCGTCGATATCATTGACTGCGCGATCAGCCCTCTGGCTCTGGGTACATCCCAGCCCGCTACCGAGGTTATGGTCGGCGCTCTGAAGGGAACCGAGAGAGACACAGGTCTCGACCAGGCTCTTCTTAAAGAGATCGCGGATTACTTCACGCCTTATCGCGAGGAGTGCCTTGAAAACGGCCTTCTCAGCACCAAGGTGCTCGGTGTTAATATCAGAACTCTGATCTACCAGGTTCCCGGCGGAATGCTTTCCAATATGGTGAGCCAGCTGGCAGAACAGGGCGCTTCCGACACCGCTGGTTACTCCTTCTTCCCAGATCGTCGGCACACAGGCTGTCATGAACGTACTTATGGGCGAGCGCTACAAGATGGCTACCGAGCAGACCAAGGACCTGATCCGCGGCAAGTACGGCCAGACTATCAAGCCTATGAACGAGGAAGTTGTCAAGAAGGTCATCGGCGACGAAGAGAGAATCACCTGCAGACCTGCAGACCTGATTCCTCCGCAGCTGCCTCAGTTCGAGGCGGAGTGCGCGCAGTGGAAGCAGCAGGATGAGGACGTTCTGTCCTACGCTCTGTTCCCTCAGGTTGCGGTCGATTTCTTCAAGTATCGTCTCGCGCAGCAGGAAAAAGTGGATCTGACCAAGGCAGACACTGCTAACGGCGCTTATCCCGCATAAAGTGTAAAATTGTACAAAATCAGGACCCGGAAGAGAACAAGGCTCTTTCGGGTCTTTTTTGATACAGTCAAAACTTTCCAACAGGTGCATTATCTGCTAAAATATTATTTTAGAGTATGATGATTCAGAAACGGGATTTTGCATATAAAACGTTTAAGTGAGGCATTAACAATCGGTTATGAGGCGTTTCGATGTAGTCCGGAGGCTTTTAGAAGGGCAGTCCGGCAGGAAAACAGAAAAAAACAGCATAACGATCAAGGCCCACATGTCTGTCAGGGAACACAAAAAAGAAAAGCTTGATGAGATCTCGGGTTTTTATGTCAGACCCGGCAACTACAGGCTTAACGGCGCAAGAGCGCTTCGCGGAGGGGTGAACTTTACTATTTCGTCCGTGGGCGCGACTTCCTGTGACCTTCTTTTATTCAAAAGAAAGCAGACCGTGCCTTATGCGATCATCCGCATTCCGGAATCTTACAGGGTCGGCAGCACCTATTCGATCTTTGTGTCAGGCCTTGACGTGGAAGATTTTGAGTACGCCTATAAGATGGATGGACCTTTTGATCCCTCAAAGGGGCTCTATTTTGACCGCAACAAGCTGATCCTTGATCCTTATTCAAGAGCTGTCACGGGACAGAGGGCATGGGGAGTGGCCAAGGCTGAGGCTGACTATCACTCGAGGGTCGTGAAGGAGAATTTCCGGTGGACCGAGAACAATTTCCCGTGTACGCCGATGGAAGATTCGATCATATATGAAATGCATGTCCGCGGCTTTACAAGACACAAGACTTCGGATGTGCAGTATCCCGGCACTTTTGCAGGGATCATAGAGAAGATCCCTTATCTCAAGGAATTGGGGGTCACCGCGCTAGAACTGATGCCGATCTTCGAATTTGACGAGCGCATCAATGCAAGAAGCCACAACGGAAAGATGCTCCTGGAATACTGGGGCTATAATACGGTCGCTTTCTTCGCGCCCAATACAGCTTATACGGCTTCGATCGAGTATAACGAAGAGGGAACGGAGCTCAAGCAGCTGATCAGGCTTCTCAAGAAAGAGGGCATCGAGGTCATTCTGGATGTGGTGTTTAATCACACTGCCGAGGGCAACAGGAACGGCCCGTTCTTCTCCTTTAAGGGGATAGACAGTAATATTTATTACACTCAGACACCTGGAGGAGACTATTACAATTTCAGCGGCTGCGGCAATACATTCAACTGCAATCATCCTCAGGTGAGCCGCTTTATCGTGGACTGTCTCAGATACTGGGTGACGGAATACCATGTGGACGGATTCCGATTCGACCTTGCCTCCATTCTGACAAGAGACGAGGACGGCGCCCCCATGTCTGACCCGCCGCTTCTTAAGATGATCAGCACAGACCCGGTGCTCATGAAGACGAAGATGATCGCGGAGCCCTGGGATGCCGGCGGCATGTATCAGGTCGGCAGTTTCCCCGCATACAACAGGTGGTCGGAGTGGAACGGAAGATACAGAGATTCTATCCGCGATTTTCTCAAAGGAAATTACTGGCACGCGCCGGAGACGGCGGCCAGGATCACCGGTTCCATGGATATGTATGGAAAGGCACCTTACACAGGTTACAATTCGTCGGTGAATTTTGTTACCTGCCATGACGGATTTACAATGCATGACCTGTTCTCCTACGACCACAAGCACAACGAGGCGAACGGCTGGAACAATACGGACGGCGCGGATGACAACAGAAGCTGGAACTGCGGTGTGGAGGGGCATACGGACGACCCCGTCATCAAATCACTTCGACAGAAGATGATGAGAAACGCGATGACGGTTCTCCTGTGCAGCCGCGGGACTCCTATGATCCTTTCCGGAGATGAGTTCGGAAATACGCAGTACGGCAATAATAACGGCTACTGTCAGGACAGCGAGATCTCTTGGCTGAACTGGGATTATCTGAAAGCCAACAGGGACCACTTTGACTTTGTCAAAAACGTGATCGCGTTCAGAAAGAAGCATCCGGTCATTTCCCGGACGCTGAAGCCGGCACACTGCGGACTAGCGCCGGTAACCTGCTGCGGGGCGGATCCCGATAATCATGTGATCGGAATGGGCAATAAAGTCCTGGGTATCCTGTTTGCGGGGCGTCTTCCCGACGACTCCGAGGACGATGTGGTCTATATGGCGATCAACGCGTACTGGGAGAAACAGCAGATCAGGCTCCCCGCGCTGTCAGGCGGACTGGCCTGGGGCGTCAACATCTATACGGACGCGGACGACGAGCAGTATTTCCATGAGGAGTGCAGATTTGTGCACAGCCCGATCTTCACCCTGAAGGAGAGGAGCGTCGCCGTGTTTACACTTTATCATCCGGAATGATGAAGAAAGCGGATCGGTTACCGTGAAAAGTCCTGCGCGTGCAGGAAATGCTGATAAGTATGACATACCCCGCAGAAGGCTGGACCGTTTTGCGGGGTTCATTTTTTAACCTGAAAAGCCGCTGCGGACCGGGAAGAGTCCGGAACAAAAAAGAGGAGTAGAGAAAAATGGCAGTACAGAAGATTCTTGTGGTGGACGATGAAGCGAGAATGCGCAAACTCGTGTCGGACTTTCTCGCGCGGGAAGGCTTCGAAGTGCTCGAAGCCGGAGACGGTGAGAAAGCCATGGACCTCTTTTACGGCAATAAGGACATCGCTCTTATTCTTTTAGATGTGATGATGCCGAAGATGGACGGATGGCAGGTGCTGCGGGAAATACGCGAATCATCCCAGGTTCCTGTGATCATGCTCACGGCGCGCGCCGATGAGAGGGATGAACTGCGCGGCTTTGAACTGGGGGTGGACGAGTATGTCACCAAGCCTTTCAGTCCCCGCACTCTGGTTGCCAGAGTCAACGCGATCCTTCGAAGAACCGGCGGGAAAGAAGAAAATGACAGGATCGAGCTGAGCGGCATCGTGCTGGATAAATCGGCTCATCAGGTCACGATCGACGGTCAGCCCGTAGAACTGAGTTTCAAGGAGTTTGAACTGCTTGAATATTTCATGGAGAACAATAAGATCGCGCTCTCGAGAGAGAAAATACTCAACCACGTTTGGAATTATGACTATTTTGGCGACGCCAGGACCATTGACACACACGTCAAGAAACTCAGAAGCAAACTGGGGGCCAAAGGAGAACTGATCAAGACGATCTGGGGAATGGGCTACAAACTGGAGGCGTAAAACGCGCCGTACGCAATGCGCGGAGGCAGAAAAGACCGTGAGTACTACTGAGAAAAGCTCCGGCAGGGGCCGGTATTCCATAAAGATTCAGTTCACGCTCATATTTTTCTTTCTGATGCTCGGGGCGATCAGCCTGTGCTGGGTCATCAACAGCACATTCCTGGAGCGCTATTACATCAGGGAGAAGAGGATCGCTCTGACACAGATCTACCATGAGGTCAATGAGGCGAGCAAGAACAATTCTATCGACTCCGAGGAATTTGACGAGAAACTGAGCGTTCTTGCGGGAACGGAGAATGTGAGCATGATCGTGATGGACGCGGAGAGTTCCACCGTGAAGATGCATGCCTCGGACAGCTCTGCCATGGTGCGCAGAATGTGGGACAACCTCTTTGGACAGACGCCTGCCGTCGAACAGAGCGAGGAAGTCAGGAGCCGGTATTATGTCTACCGTACGCTCGCGGAGGAAGACAATTACAGCGTGAAGATTATCTATGACAGCCGCATGGAACTCAAGTCTATGGAACTCTTCGGGGTACTGGATGATGAAAGTTTCTGTCTGCTCAGCACTGTGCTTGAAAGCATTCACAACAGCACGGCGATCGCAAACAGGTTCATGGGATATGTGGGGATCGCGATATCGCTCCTGGGAGCACTTTTTGCGCTCTTCCTCGCAGGGAGACTGACGCAGCCGATCCGGGAACTGACGGAGATCTCGGCGAGAATGAAAAAACTGGATTTCAGTGCCAAATACAAGGGAAACAGCCGCACGGAGATCGCGGAACTCGGCGAGAATATCAACGAACTGTCGGAGATCTTGGAAAGGACGATCTCAGAACTCAAGACGGCGAATAACGAGCTCAGGGAGGACATAGAGAGGAAAGAGAAAGCTGAGGAGATGCGGCAGGAATTTCTCTCCAATGTGACCCATGAACTCAAGACTCCGCTTGCCCTGATCAAAGGTTACGCGGAAGGGCTGTCAGAGGGTATCGCGGATAACCCGGACAGCATCAGGTTCTATACAGATGTGATCGTAGATGAAGCAGACAAGATGAACAGGATGGTCGCAAGGCTTTTGTCTCTGAATCAGCTTGAATTCGGCGACACGCAGTTTACTATGGTGCGCTTTGATATCGTCGGCTTTGTCAGGGGATGTCTGAACAGTGCCGGTGTGCTCGCCGAGCAGAAGCAGATCCGGGTCAGGATGGAAGAACGTCCTCCGCTCTATGTATGGTCTGATGAGTTCTGGACGGAGGAAGTCTTCATGAACTACTTCTCCAATGCGGTGAATCACTGTGAGGGAGAAAAAGTAATTGACATTCATTTTGAAGAGAAGCAGAATTGTGTTCGGATCGTTGTTTTCAACACCGGCAAACCGATCCCCGAGGAGTCAGTGCCTCATCTGTGGGAGAAGTTCTACAAGGTAGACAAGGCCAGGACCAGGGCTTACGGCGGATCCGGCGTGGGACTTTCTGTTGTCAAGGCGATCATGGATCAGCTCCATCAGGGATACGGCGTGATCAACTACGACAACGGCGTTTCGTTCTGGTTTGAACTGGAAAAGGCGGCTGTCGCGGATACAACTCCGGGATCAGCAGACAAAGAGGATTGAGAATATGGTTGCGATCATCGATTACGGTGCCGGAAATATCAAGAGCGTCGAGAATGCCGTAAGGTTCCTCGGCCATGAAGCTGTCCTGACCAGGGACAGAGAGGTGATCCTCTCCGCGGATCACGTGATCCTGCCCGGAGTGGGCGCTTTTGGCGACGCTATGGCGCGCCTGAGGAAATACGGCCTGGATGAAGTGCTCAGGGAGGCTGTAAGACGACAGATCCCCCTGCTTGGTATCTGCCTGGGACTTCAGCTCCTGTTTGAGAGCAGTGAGGAGAGCCCCGGCGCGGAAGGGCTGTGCATTTTGAAGGGCAAAATATTGAGGATCCCGGAAGGGGACGGCAGAAAGGTCCCGCAGATCGGGTGGAACGATCTCGCTTTTCCAAATCCCGGAAGACTCTTTGATGGTTTTTCGGAAGGCGCCTATGTATATTTTGTCCATTCTTATTATCTGAGAGCGGAGGATCCCTCGATCGTGACTGCCACCACACAGTATGGCGTTCGTATTGACGCGGCAGTGGAGAAGGGAAATGTCTTCGCTTGTCAGTTCCATCCGGAGAAAAGTGAAGCAGTCGGAATGAAGATCCTGGGAAATTTCCTTGGGATCTGAAAAACGGAGGAACGTTTTTTCGTCTGACAGAAAGGAGCGCTAATGCTCACCAAGAGAATCATCCCCTGCCTGGACGTAAAGGACGGGCGGGTCGTAAAGGGTATCAATTTCGTGCAGCTGCGAGACGCGGGAGATCCCGTGGAAACCGGAGAAGCCTATTCCAGGCTTGGAGCGGATGAACTGGTATTTCTTGACATCACTGCGACCAGCGACGCCAGAAAGACTGTGGCGGATATGGTGCGAAGAGTTGCCGAGAGGGTGTTTATCCCTTTTACTGTCGGCGGCGGCATCCGCAGCGTGGAGGACATGAAAGCGATCCTCAGAGAGGGAGCGGATAAGATTGCCGTGAATTCGGCTGCGATCCTCAGGCCTGAACTGATCGCCGAGGGAGCAGAGCGCTTCGGCAGTCAGTGCATTGTAGTCGCGATCGACGCAAGAAGAAGAAAAAACGGCAGCGGTTGGACAGTTTATCGAAGCGGCGGGAGGATCGATACAGGAATAGACGCCGTAGAGTGGGCGGTCAGAGCCTGGGAACTGGGAGCCGGCGAGATCCTGCTTACCAGCATGGACTGTGACGGAACGAAGGCCGGGTACGATCTGGAACTGACAAGAGCCATTTCCGGACGCCTTTCGATCCCCGTGATCGCCTCGGGAGGAGCAGGAAAGCTGGAGCACTTCTATGACGCGCTGACTGAGGGAGGCGCGGAGGCGGCACTGGCGGCGTCCCTGTTCCACTATAAGGAACTGGAGATCCCGGAGGTCAAGGAATATCTCAAAGGCAGAGGTATACCGGTCCGGTTGTGATCGGAAGACGGACATACATGTGTCACTGACAACGAAAATCAGGAGTGAAGATATGCAATTATTCAGAAAAAGCCGCAAGTCACACAAGAGAAAACCTTCCGTAGGAAAGAAGAACCGCATCGAGAACGCCGCAAAGACAGAAGTTATGACGGATTCCGGTGCGGCAGACAGTGAGGAGACAGCGCCTGTAAGGCCGGAAGAAGAGAACGTGGAATTTGAGAAAGCCAACGCTGACAGAGTGTTCCACTATTTCCGCGAGATCTCTGCGATTCCTCACGGATCCCATCACACGAAGGAGATCAGTGACTATATCGCGGCGTTTGCGGAAGAAAAAGGGCTCGAGTACATGCAGGATGACGCTAATAACGTCATTATTTCCAAGAATGCT
>CACZJD010000034.1 GCA_902781325.1 uncultured Lachnospiraceae bacterium | reverse complement strand
GCGGCGCCGAAACGGCGCCAAGCTCATTCAGAACCTGCTGCCGACGCTTCGGCGTCGTTTTAATACCTTTAGCGGCGCCGAAACGGCGCCAAGCTCATTTTGAACCTGCTGCCGACGCTTCGGCGTCGTTTTAATGCCTTTAGCGGCGCCGAAACGGCGCCAAGCTCATTTTGAACCTGCTGCCGACGCTTCGGCGTCGTTTTAATGCCTTTAGCGGCGCCGAAACGGCGCCAGGATTCTGTGCCCCTAACACAGCCCTTATAACTATAACTACCTCTAAGGCCTCAGTTACAGCAACCGACCAGGCAGCCGGCCAAACAGCCCGGCCAAACAATAAGGCCAGCCGGCCCAGCCGCCAACAATCCACCAAATCACTCCCCAACAACCGTAATCCTTCCCTGTACTTCCTCATAAATCTCCGGGATCGTGCCTTCCAGTTCGGTCTTCATGTAGTTGAGCAGCGCCTCATAGTCAAGATATCCGGCGTATACAATTGTTTCGGCGCCTGCCTCGGCAAAGCAATAATAAGTATCGCCGCCGGAGGCAACGAATTCATTGGTGGCAATGGTGTACGTAGTTTCCGGGTCGAACTCTTTCCCGCCTACTTCGGAGATGGTAATCCTGGAGCCCGGCGCAGCCGGTGCGTTATATATGGTGCCGGGGTAGAGGTCGCCTTTCTCATACGGAACTGTCGTGTCCAAAGTATATGTGATCCCAGCGACCTGCGGGAATGCGCCCATGGGATCCGGAGAGACCTGCGTTGCGGCCTCAAGTGCCTCCAGGAGCTGTGCGCCGGTTACTTTGATGGTGCAGAGTTGGTTGTTGAAGGGGAACACATTGTGGATGTCGAACAGCTTGATCTCGCCTGCTTTGATGGACGCCCGGATCGCGCCGCCGTTCAGGACCACAGCGTCCGGCGCGGAGCCTGAAGCCTGTGTTACCTGCCAGTAAATGGCGTCGCTGGCAAAGTCGCCCAAGGTGGTCTCCTGGGTCCTGTTTCCGGGCGCCGCCTCTCCGTAGAGGTCAAAATCAGTGGCAGCGACAACCTCCTGCATTGTAGCCTCAATTTCCGCGATGGTCTCTGCGACCATCTTTTCCAGTTCCGGGTCGCTTCCTGTGTAAGATCCCGCTTCCGCCAGGCTGTCCGTAAACTTGCCGTCCTCATAGGTCAAAATACCGATATTCTTCAGGTAATAGCCTGTCTCGGCGATCAGGACATCATTTCCGTCTTTGTCTTTGACAGTCTGGTTCTCCACCAGATGGTCGTGTCCGTCGATCATGACGGTGAGCCCGCTGGTATTGGCCACGACGTTCTCTGCATTATTTCCTTCATTGGCGGTTTCTTCTCCAAGATGTCCCACACATACAATGATGGAACAGCCCTGGCCCTTCAACTCGTCGATCTGAGCCTGCGCTGCAGCGTACAGATCCTCTCCTTGGGCAAAAGACAGGCCGGCGGTATTTTTTGGCGCGGAACTGGTTGTAGTAGAGGGCGTATCCAGCCCGAACACACCGACCTTCGTGCCGTCTGAAAGTGTAAATACCGCATTTTGCTGAACAAAGGGCTCCCCTGTGGCGTCCACTGTAATGTTGGCTGCCACTACCGGGAAATCCATCTCCGATATGCGCTGCTCGAGCACATCCGAGCCGTAGTCAAACTCATGATTACCCAGCGCCGCGACGTCGTATCCGGCAGCATTCATGACCTCCACGACCGACTCGCCCTGAGTAAAGTTCGCGAAATAATTGCCCTGCAGATAGTCGCCGGCATCCATGAGCAGAACGTCGTAACCCTGCTCCTCATAGTCCTTCTTGAGCTGCGCCACAGCGCCGATCCCCAGACAGCCGTCCGCAGCCTGCATATAACCATGCATGTCGTTGGTGTGCAGGATCACAAACTTTGTGCCCTCAGCGCCCGGATTGCCGGCTTGGTTTGTCTGGCTTGCCTGCCCACACGACGCCAACCCCATGCAAAACAGCAGCATTGCCGCTGTAATTGATAGTTTCTTCAGTGTTTTTTTCATAATACACCTCCCTTAATTTGTATTATACAAAAAGGGCCGGTTCCTGTCGCTCACAAACGACCTCCGGGGCAATTTATCTATGCCTGCTGAATCACAAATGACCTCCGGGGCAATTTATCCATACCTGCGGAAAAACAAACGGCCTCCGGAGCAGTTTTTTAGACATGTGTCCACAAACCACCCCGGAGGTCGTTTAATATCAGAAATCACTTAATACCGGAACTTCCATCTTTTCTCATTGGATCTTCTCGTAATCCAGCGCAATGTCACCTACTGTGTGAATCAGGTGTTCTTTCATAAGGTGCCTGGCCGTCTTGGCATCATGTCTTCTGAGCGCTTCGAGGATCAGTGAATGGTAATAGATCCCTCCGTAGCTTCCGACTGTATGATTAAGATCAATGTAATTTCTTATACGGTTCATGCTCACATCCTGCATGATCGCCGTTGTAATGGGATTCCCCTGTGCTCTGCAAATAGCCATGTGGAACTCCATATCTGCCGTAACGAAGGCGCTGCTGTTCTTGACGTTCTTTTTCATCTCGTCCAGAAGCCCTTCCAGCCTGGTCAGCAGCTCTTCGTCCGCAGTCGGTGCGATCGTCGCACAGATCTCCGGCTCGATCAGCGCGCGGAATTCAAGGAGGTGCCGCATATCTTCCAGCGTCTGCGGTGTCTTTATGATCTCCTGAATTGACGCCAGCGACGGGGCAAATGCAGAGGTATCGTCATTTATCAAAAAAGTGCCTTTGCCCTGTACACTTCTGAGAACTCCGAGTGCAATAAAGTGCTGGAGGGCCGACCTCACGGAGATGCGGCTCACATCCAGTGTATTACAGATCTCATGTTCACTGGGGAGCTTATCCCCCACTTTCCAGTTGCCGCTCTGAATATTCTCATTTACATATGCAATGACACGGTTGGTTACATTTTTCTCTCTCATATTTGGGATAATCCCCTCTTGTAGGACAAGATTTTTCTTGTATCACAAATATAGTAAAGGAACACAAAAAAAACTGCAAGCCCCTTGGAAAACATAGAGGCTTGCAGCCGGAAGAAAAAGAATCAAGGAGTCTGTAAACTGCCGTCGGCGTTTCTGGTCTGTGTCCAGGTAGTGATCTCATCGCTGCAGGGATATTTTGCTGCTTCTTTTTCGTTGAGATCAACGCCCAGTCCGGGTTTGTCATTGGCATATACAAAGCCATCGTTGCCATACTCCGGAAGACCGGGGAATACTTCGAGAAGTGCTCCCCTGGGACCGGCGAGTTTCTGGATAACGAAGTTCGGAGGCTCAATGCCGCTCCACTCCTGAAGTCCCAGGTTCTCTGCCGCGAGGTCAATGTGAATGTTTGCGGCGTGAGCAAGAGGACTCATGTCTCCGGGGCCGTGCCAGCAGATTCTTACGCCGTATTCGGCGGCGAACTGCTGCAGTTTTTTGGAGGGAGTGATGCCTCCGACCTCGCTGAGGTGGACACGAATATAATCGATTGCTCTGGACTCGATGAGTTTCTTATATTCTGCAGGATTGTTGAACAATTCGCCCTGACTTAAGGGAGTCACAGAGGTCTGCTTGATCCTTGAGAGCCAGTCGATGTGCTCAAGCGGAACTACGTCTTCCATAAAGAAGAGCTTGTAAGGTTCCATCTCCTTGACAAACCTCACTGCCTCAGTGGGGTGGATTCTCTCATGCACGTCGTGTACAAGTTCAATCTCCTCGCCTTCCTTGATGCGGATCTGTTCAAACAGGTGAAGGGTATCGCGCATATATTTTTTACTGTCAAGATAAACGCCGTCCAGAGCTCCTTTGGCAGCCCAGGAAGGGGCTTTCCCGTAATCGCTTCCGCCGTAACCGCCGCACTGGCAGCGAATATACTTAACTCCGATCGAACGGTATTTCTCAATATTTTCACAGATCTCATCCACGTCCGCTCCGTCCACGTGTCTGTACACCGGAACGCCGGCCCGCATCTTGCCGCCAAAAAGGTCATAAAGAGGCATTCCTGCCATTTTGCCTTTGATGTCCCACAGCGCCATATCTATACCGGAGATGGCATTGTTGGCTATGGGTCCTGTTCTCCAGTAAGCATTCTGGTGCATAAGCTGCCAGAGCTCAGTGATATTGTTAACTTCGCGGCCGACCACGAGGGGCTTGAGGTAAGTCTCAATAAGATGCTTAACCGCTCTCCAGCGATATGCCAGAGTTGCACAGCCAAGACCGTAAAGACCGGGTTCTGTAGTTTCGACCTTGACGACCACCAGATTGATTCCCTCCGGCGCTGTGCAGATCACTTTGACATCCTGTATTCTGGGATTCATATAATAACTCCTTCGTTCCTAAGTGCTATGGTTCCTGTTAATTGTGGATCATTTGCAGAGGTATGCGCCATCGACAGGAATCGTCGCGCCATTAATATAATCGGAAGCGGATGAGCAGAGGAATGTCACAACGCCCTTGAGGTCAGCAGGAAGTCCCCAGCGCCCTGCAGGGATTCTCTTTGTGCACTCATCTTTTCTTTCCTGGGTCATGTTGGCAGTCATCTCTGTATCCATATATCCGGGGCAGATCGCGTTGATGTTGATGCCGCGGCCTGCGCAGTCAACAGCTACGGACTTGGTCAACTGGGATACGGCACCCTTGGATGCAGTATATGCGGGAACCGTCGTGCCGCCAAACCATGTGACCATGGAGCCGATGGTGACGATCTTGCCGCCGGTGGGCTGCTTGAGCATGACCTGCAGTGCTCTCTGGATCATGAACCAGACCGCATTGAGGTTGATATTGATGACCAGATCCCAATCCTTCTCCGGGAACTCTTCGGGAAGATATCTGCGCTGCACGCCTGCAGCGGGGATGAGGATGTCCAGTCTGCCGTCGAGGATCTCCAGAGCCTCATCAAACATTCTGTTAAGATCCGCTCTGTCTGCAAGGTTTCCGACCACGGGATATGCCTCGTAGCCCTGAGCTCTGTAATCTGCACAGACTTTCTCGAGTTTCTCCTTCTGAAGGTCCATGATCACGACCTTGCAGCCGTCCTCAAGAAGTCCCTCAGCCATTCCGCGGGACAGTCCCTGTGCGCCGCCGGATACGATTGCGTGCTTGCCTGCGATATCGAACATCTTATTTGCTGCCATGATAAATCTCCTCCATATGATATAGATACTTATTTAATTGAATCTTTCTTTATTTCCGGACGCTGTGCAGTCAAAATACCGCGCCGCGCTCTGTTTTGCCTCTTCTGATCAGTCCTCTGCGCCGGGGAACAGGATGACCTGCTTCTTAACTTCCGGCTTGGGGTTTACGATGTTGTCAAACACAGTCGCGATCTCATCAAAAGGTACAAATGTTGTCGCAAGGCCTTCCATGTGATACTTGCCTGCCGCCATATTCTCGGAAGTGGGGATCCACTGGTTCAGAGTCATTCTGGTGCCGATAATGTCGAGCTCGCGGCCGTTGATCATCTGCTGGGTGATCTGCTCGGGAACAGTGCAAAATCCCATAGGAATAACACGTCCCGCGTTGCATACGATGCCGGGCTGCATGATAAATGTCAGACTTCCGGGGAAGCACGCAGCGTCAAATGCGACTGTGCAGCCATGCCCTTCAGTGATCTCTTTGACTCGGGCGATAACGTCTTCCTTTTTACTGTTAATAATGTAGTCCGCGCCAAAATCTCTCTTCGCTCTCTCAAGGCTGGTATCGCTGATATCACAGCAGATCACAGTCTTCGCGCCTTTCAGTTTGCAGGCCTGAGCGACGATCGTCCCGATCGTTCCTGTGCCAAACACAAACACGACGTCGTCTTCTGCGATCCTGGCTCTTGTGGTGCAGTGCTCTCCGATGGCAAGGGGCTCAATGAGGGCGGCGTCCTTCCACGGGATGCTGTCACTGATCTTATATACATAAGGTTCTTCGACGCACCAGTATTCTCTCCATCCGCCGTCTGTTCCTGATCCGCGTACCAGGACGTGCTCACACACATTGCCCCGTCCGTGTCTGCACTGCCAGCATGTATTGTCGCGCATTACATAATCAATTACGACATGATCTCCAACTTTGATCTTCGTACAATCGCTGCCGACCTTAGTAACGATACCGACATTCTCGTGACCGGGGATCAGAGGATATCTTGAGTTCGGGTTTTCTCCTTTATAAATATGAATATCGCTTCCGCAGACGCCGCAGGCCATAAGCTTGATCTGTACCTGATCCGCTTCCGGCTCGGGGATCGGAACTTCTCTGATCTCATAATGTAAAGGCTTGGTTACGACAACTTCCTTCATTGATCTACCTCCTGATTAATACTGTGTCAAAAAAGATTTTGAAGCTTTACATATATTACAAGTTGATAATCTTAGTATATCAAGTGGATCACAAATTGCAATAGGGTCAAAAACAGTAATAATGTCTAAAATAATCCTCATAATATTGTATATTATATCCATAAGTTACATGGATTATGCCTTTTTTTGTTACTAATGCACTTGTTGCATCTTTCAAATAAGTATAATGCGCCGAATATTTGTTATATTATAAAACATGAATTGACTTTACTTGTATTACAGGCTATGATGTTTTTAAGCATTCAAGCTTTTGAAAGCAAGAGCAATAATTTCAACCAATATGAAGGGAGGAACACAAAAAATGAAGAAAAGACTTGCTAAGATTCTTGGAATTGTATTGGCAGGTACATTGCTTGCAGGCTGCGGCGTAACCGCTAACGGCGGAAACTCTTCCGCGCCTTCCGCATCAGAGCCGGCTGCTGAAGCTACTCAGGCCGAAGAAGCTACATCAAATTATGATGATGTAAAGGCAGAGGTCACACTCAGACTCAGCCACCAGATGGCTGAAGAGCACTCCATCAACAAGACAGCTCTTGAATTTGCCCGTCTTGTAAAAGAGAAGTCCGAAGGAAAAATGGAAGTCGATGTTTATCCCAGCGCTACACTCGGAACAGAGGCTGAGAACCTTCAGGCTCTGACAAACGGAACCCTGGACATGGGCATCATCGCAGCTGAGTTCTATGCGAACTATGTTCCTGAGGCTGGTATTCTTTGCCTTCCTTATATGTATGAAGATTATCAGGACTGCTTCGATAAGCTCGCCGGCGAGCCCGGTTCGAAGGTTGCAGATCTGATCCTCGCTCAGACCGATGTCAAAGTTCTTGACTATTATACTCTTGCATTCCGCCAGGTATTCACTGTTGACAAAGAAATCCACTCTGTTGACGATATGAAGGGTCTGATCATCCGTATCCCGGATTCCCAGACATATAAGACGACATTCGAGCAGCTCGGCGCCGCTCCTACTCCTGTAGCGTGGGGCGAGACCTACACAGCTCTGGATACAGGCGTTGTAGCAGCTGTTGAGAACATTCCGGAGTCCATCCTCTCCGCTTCCATCCAGGAAGTCTGCAAGAATGTGAATGTTACCAACCACATCATCGCACCTACAACCTTCTCCATCTCCAATAAGGTCTTCTCCAAACTGACCGAGGAGCAGCAGAACATCCTTCTTGAGGCAGCACACGAGGCAAGTCTGTTCGGCTTCAACGCAACAGTCTCCAACTCCGACGCCAACTTCAACGCTCTTTCCGAGGCAGGCCTGAATGTGATCGAGACAGACGTTGATTCTTTCAAGAACGCGATCGATTACTCTGCATATGAGGCTACAAAGTCTGATGCAGGAAAAGAGATCATCGCTGCGATGGGCAAGTAATTAACGATCGGCAATTTGTCCCGGGAGAAAACACACTCCCGGGACAGTCCGATATTGGAGTTCGTATATATCACTAAAGTGGAGGAAAAAAATGAAGGACATAAGGAAGTATACAGATAAGGTCCTTAACCTGGCGATCATTGTTCTGTTTATCATCATGTTCGGCGTAACGACCTTAAATGTAATTCTGCGCTATATCTTTAACAGTCCGCTCTCCTTCTCCGTAGAACTTGGACGATATACTTTCTGCGCGATCGTCTATCTTGGATCTATCCTCGTAATGAGGGAAGACGGACACATCGGCCTGGATATCATCGTTGATGCTCTTCCGGAGAAGATAGGTAAGGTCGTGCGGGCGATCTCCAGAATCCTGGTACTTATTTATCTGGCAATCTTTTGCACTATGTCTGTGAGAATGGTGATGGGCAACTGGATGAACAGGTCCAGCACGATGCACATCCCAATGTCTCTGGTCTATATTTTCATGGTAATCGGCAGTGCAGGTATGTTTATTGAGGAACTGCTCAATCTTCTGGGCGTTAACAAAAACGACGGAAATAAAGATATCAGCGAAGTAGGAGGAGGTCTGTAATATGTGGACAATATTAGGAGTATTCTTTATTCTGCTGATCATGGGCGTTCCCGTCGCTTTTGACGTCGGTATTGCCTCTGTCATCTATCTTTTCAGTCAGGGCGAGGACCTGATCGTACTTACACAGCGTGTATTCGCAGGCGGCGATTCCTTTACTCTTATGGCGATTCCGCTTTTCATCTTTGCAGGTGAGATCATGAACGCCTGCGGCGTTACCAGACGAATCGTCGGGTTTGCCAACGAGCTTGTCGGTTTCATTCCCGGCGGCCTTGCGCACGTCAATATTTTCGCCTCCATGATCTTTGCAGGCGTATCCGGTTCTACATCGGCAGACGTCGCTTCCATCGGAGGCATGCTGATCGGATCCATGAACGAGGCAGGCTTCGATCTCTCATATGCCACTGCAGTCACAGCTGCATCCGCAACGATCGGCTCGATCATTCCCCCCTCGATTCTGATGGTCCTCTACTCTTCCATCACAGGAATATCTGTCGGTAAGCTGTTCATGGCAGGTGTTGTTCCCGGAATCCTGATCGGTATTACACAGATGATTTATGCTTTTATTAAGGCAAAATCCAATCCGGATATGTACGACGGCAATAACAAGCTTAAGTTTAACGGAAAGCGCTGCCTGAAAGCTTTTATCAACGCGGTTCCCGCACTGATCATGCCCCTGATCATCATCGGCGGTATCCTCTCCGGCGTGTTCACGGCTACCGAAGCCGGCGCAATCGCAGGTCTCTACGGCCTTCTGATCGGCGTCTTCCTCTATAAGGAATTCACATTCCAGGGTGCGATCCACACCATCATCAGCTCTGCCAAAACATCCGGTATGACAATGCTGATCGTATCCGGTGCAACAGCATTCGGTTACTGCCTTGCAATTGAGAAATTCCCTAACCAGGTTTCCAAGCTGATCACCGGAGTATCCAGTAATCCCAATGTTCTGATGCTGCTCATGATCCTTGCAATGACAATTATCGGAATGTTCATGGATACCACCTCCGCCGCGATCATCATGGTTCCGATCTTCTTCCCTATCGCGGAAGCAGCAGGAATCAACGGAATCCACTTCGGAATGGTAATGGTACTGACCTTCGTTCTCGGCGGAATCACACCTCCCGTCGGCGTAACCTTGTATATTGCGGTCGCAGTTGCTAAACTTAAACTCGGGCAGCTGCTCAAAGAAATGTGGCCCTTCATTCTTCTGTTTGTCGCGGTCATGATGCTCGTAGCATACGTACCTATGGTATGCCTGTTCCTCCCCAATCTGATCGGAGGCTGATGCAGTTTTTTCCTGTCCGATACCGGAACCGCCCGCAAAGAGGTATAGCATGAACAATTACAATGGATCTGTGCTTTATAACGAGGAAACACTCAGAAGAATGGGCAAAATACAGATCCGTTCCAGAGTGATCCATAATGTCATCTATCTGGCTATGTGCATTGTACTTATCATCGCAGGCATCTTGTTCGGTCTTAAGACAATGCCCGGATTACTCTGCGCCGCAGCCGGCGGTATTGGGATCCCTCTTTTGGGATCCGTGATCAGAGCCAGGACAGACAATATCATAAAAGCGCTTGGAAACAACACGGTCCATGTCAGCTACACATTTGACAGCACCGGGGTCAGCGCCTCTACCGGCGACCAATCGAACAGAATTCTCT
Organism: uncultured Lachnospiraceae bacterium; assembly: GCA_902781325.1. Taxonomy (GTDB): domain Bacteria; phylum Bacillota; class Clostridia; order Lachnospirales; family Lachnospiraceae; genus CAG-791. Next base: position 7,065 of record CACZJD010000034.1, on the reverse strand, counting down.
ATAAGGATCTGTGTATGCTTTGGGAAGATGCGGAGTATTTCTATCTTTTCTACGGAAAAGTCGACACGCTGATGGTCTCCAAAAAATCCCTGGTGCCTGCTGACGAAGCAGGATTCCGGAAAGATATTGCAGCGATAACAGGGCTTACCTGGTATCAATATACATCGCCCCTGATGATCAATATCCGGCCTCTTATACAGGAGCTCAAAAGAACTCTGCAGAACAGAGCACGTTAAATCCTCATAAGGCCCGTTTCGGTATAAGGATTTATAATCCCTTTTAAAAAATAAGACCCTAAAATATAGTAATATTTCAGCGAATAATTACTATATTTTAGGGTCTTATTGTTGGCTGGTAATTGTCTTATGCCTCAAAATCCTGTAAACAAATGACTGCCCGCCTCACTCCACGTAATGGATCCGGCTCTCCTCAAATCTGTTCTGCTGCTTCCTTTCCTCAGCCGGATATCCGTAAGGGAAAATAGCGAATGCTCTCAGATTATCCGGAATAGAAAGGATCTTTTCGACTGCCAGCATCCGCTCTTCATGCGGAGCGATTCCAAGCCAGACTCCTCCCAATCCCTGCGCATCCGTCTCCAGCCACAGGTTTTCCATCGCGATCGAAAGATCGATCTGCGCATATTCAGGCATCATGCAGTTCTTCCTGTATGCCGCTACAATTGCAACAGGTGCATATTTTGTCATACCGGCATAAGGACTGACCTCAGAAAGCGCAGCGAGTTTCTCTTTGTTTGTCACCACGTAGAACTCCCACGGCTGCTGGTTGCCTGCAGAAGGAGCCTGCATCGCCGCGCGCAGTATTGCCTCCGTCTTTTCCTTTTCCACAGGTCTGTCCTGATACTTTCTGATGCTGACCCTTGTGTAAATACTTTTCATTTTCCGCACTCCTTTCAGAACATGCCGACTATTACAATACGAACTGCACAACTAACCCCGCCAGCGCACAGACCACAAGCGCCAGCGCCTCGCCGATGAAAAACCCCTTGATATGGAACCAGTAATTGTGGTACTCCTCCACCATATCCTCGGTCCCTTTGAAGACAAAATACGGATCATGGCAAAACCAGATGATATCCAGCACAACCGCATCAAAAAGATTCACGATCGTCCACAATACAAATCCCCCGCAGAATGCCTGAAGGAACGTCGTATAGCCGTTTATATAGCGCATGATCAGGCTCAACACCACGACAAACAGCAACGAAGCCGCGCACTTGGCCGCCACCTTGTTCTCCTGCGTCGGGATTTGCCCCCTATACTCTTCCAGGGCCATCACCCTTTCCTGAATCTTCGGCGGATAATTATACAAAGTCTTAATCGGTTCTCTGGACAAGACGTATACCATAAGCGCAAACGCCAGACACAGAACCACGCTCTCAATTAATAATGTCATTTTGCCGCCTTTCATGGCTATTCACGGTAAGCCCCAGTTGTATTCTTTATCCTTCAGCCGCATTTTTGTGTTCGGTTTTCTGTCAAAAAATAGCGGCATACCCCTCTCTCTTTCCCTTTATTCGCGGATTTTCCGCCAGTAAAGGGTTCTGTAAACGGTATCCCGTATCCTCTAGGGCTATAGGTATGTATTTGCTTGACCCTTTATTCGCGGATTTTCCGCCAATAAAGGGGTCTGTGAACGGTATCCCGTATCCTCTAGAGCTATAGGTATGTGCTTGCTTGACCCTTTATTCGCGGATTTTCCGCCAATAAAGGGTTTTTAAGAGGCATATATCGAAAAAATTGATCGAGGCCCCACAAAGCATTTTTTTCCCTAGCCCGCCAGCCCCAGCTCCTCGGCATGCTCCTGCATACCCCGGATGCAGATCTCAGCCACATCCCGGATATCCATGCCCAGCATTCCGCATCCCTTCAGGATGATCTCGCGGTTGCAGCCCGCCGCAAAGCGTTTGTCCTTCCACTTCTTCATGAAGCTCTTCAGACTCATATCTACAATACCATTAGGCCGCATTCTGGCCGCTGCCTGAACGATTCCGCTCAGTTCATCGACTGTGAACAAGCTCTTTTCCATATCGGAGACAGGTTCCACATCAGTGCATATGGAATAACCATGGCTGAGGATTGCCCGAATGTCCTCCTCCGGTACACCTTCCGCGCGCAGAGGCTCCTCTGTATGAGCAAGGTGCTCCTCCGGATACTTCTCATAATCGTAATCGTGCAGATATCCGACCGCTTCCCAGTGCTCCTTATCCGCGCCGAAATGATCCGCCATCGCGCCCATACATGCGGCAACATTCGCAGCATGAAGTTTCAGGTGATCTTCTGTCACCATCGTGTCATTCAGTCTCTTTGCCTCAGCAATTGTCAGTTTTTCCATGATTCACTCCTCTTCCACAAAATCAGCCAGGATATCTATCACATCATCCAGCGCTTCCAGTGCCTCATCAAGGCTCGCCGGATCCCGGCCTTCTTTATCCATCTCCAGTGTAAGACCCGCCAGCCTGTTCTTCGTAAACCTGATCTGAGTCATGACTTCCTGTACTTCCTTTTTGTATTTCATTTTCTGCACTTCTTCCACAACTTCAAACGCTTCACTGCTGCTCATGCATTGCCATCCGCCCACACTTCATCCGGGCGCCATCCGCCGGTAATAACGTCAAACTTTTGCCGCCTGAAATAACCAACGCACTTCCTGATATTCTCCAAATTCATGTATACCGGTTCTGCACTGCTCTCCGGAAACCGGACTGAAAAGCCGCTCAATATTTTGTCAAGGAGCGGGGCCGACAGAATCTGTCTCGCTCTGCCCAGGACTCCATACTCATCTTCGATGCACCGGTTGAGCCGATTGTAGTCGTCGTAGTATACTTTGCCGGTCTTGCTGCTGCCCCACTTGTCTTCGTCCCAAACTTCGATCGCGCCGACTTCCCTTGTATAGTCCTGCCACACCCGCTCGAAATCGATGCAATAGGATTCATAGTAGAAGGCCTTATCTCCCATTAAATGGCATAGTGCGCCCTGCCAAACCGCCTTTTGCAGGTCCACATACCCCGCGTTCATGAATTCTTTCAAATTGGGATTCCGTGTATCCTGCTGCAAAGGATTCTGCCTGTTGGGATTGAAATGATGATTCTTTCGAAATGCCCGAAACTCTTCATAGGTCAAAATATCGACCGCAGAGCCCCCCTCAAAAAGCCGGTCGAAATCCTCCGCATTCCTGATGAAACCGCGCTTTGCGATATCCGGCAGGAGAAGGCCGAGCGTATATGCTTTTTTGAATGAGGCATTATAGGCCGTATTATCGGGATCAGTCTTTTGCGGATCTCCCATCGCCAAATGCAACAATACTCCTGCCATCTATGTTCTCCTCTTCCAGCCAGCTGCTCCCCTCATCGATCCCATGGGCATACAGCCAGTCATCTTCCACACGGATCAGCCGCTCCTGCCCGTTCTCGTCAGCCAGCGTCACCAGAACCTTCACCTTCGCATCGTCCGGCCGCTCCTCGCAGCCGAAGTCATCCTCCTGAATGCGCTTTACTTTCCAACTCATGATGCACCTCAATAAAGGGGTCAGGCCCCGGCCTTTCCAAATCTCCTGATAATCCGCATCACTGCCCCGTAATACCCCTCTCCGAACAAGTTCAGATGGTTCAGCAGATGATACAGGTTGTAGAGTTCCCGCCGGTCCGCATATCCCGGCAGCAGCGGGCTCACCTCCTTATATGAGCCATAGAACGCCGGTGCAAAGCCCCCGAACAATTCTGTCATCGCAAGGTCCGCCTCTGCGTGCCCCACATAAACGGCCGGATCGATCAGCCACGCGCCTCCGTCCGGCCCCGTGACGAAATTGCCGCCCCACAGGTCTCCGTGAAGCAGCGACGGATATTCAGGCTCCACAAGATATTCCTCCAGATGGTCCAGCAGGCTCAGCATCGCTTTCCGTCCATAAGAGCCAAAATACAGCCCCGCCAATTTAAACTGCTGCTCCAATCTGTACTCCCTGAAAAAGTCGATCCAGCTGTCGCAAATAGAGTTGTTTTGCCTTCCGGCTCCGATGAAATTGTTCTGCGTAAAGCCATATTTGCCGCCGGGCGTCCACTCGCCGGTCTGCGCCCGGTGCATTGCAGCCAGCTGCCTTCCAAACCGCTCCCAAAAATCAGATTTCCTCGGACCGGCCTCCAGGTAGTCCATGATCAGGAAAGAGCAATCTTTTGACCTGCCTGTCGCAGTTCCATCGCCTGTAAACACGCCCGTCGCAATCACTTGCGGCACTCCGATCGCATTTGTTTTCCTGATGGCGGCAAGCCCTTCCTGCTCGGCGCTGAAAAAGGCAGCGTTCCCGGGTGTATTGACCTTAAGGAAAACCTTCCGCCCGTCTGCCAGTGTCACCAGATACGCGTCATTGATATCCCCGCCTGCCACCGGGCGCACGCCGCCCGCCGCGGTCTCCTTGCCAAGTGCTTGCTGTACGATTCCTGCAATGTCGATCATTTTTGCTCCCCAGGGGGTCAGGCCCCAGCCCTGAACACTCTGTCGATCTCATCCCAATCCGCGCATCTCACAAAATTCTCATTCGGAAGCTCCGCCTTCACATTCCACGGACGGTTAAAGATTGCCACCTTACAATTATCAAAATGTAAAACGTGCTCAAAAGCCGCCGGTGAATCCTCGACCGCGAAGTCAAAGGTCATGCCGTAGAGCTGCTCCAAAGTCATGCTGAATGTGAAGTCCGAGGTAAACTGTTCGCGTCCGTATTTGTCTACGCAATACAAAGGCACACGCTCCAGGCCGTGCTCATCCAGCCATCTCCTGGATGGTTCATACGAATCGAACGGTCTTCCGGTAACGATGGAAACCTCATGGCCTTCATCGACCCACTTGTTGATGATCTCAGAAGCGCCCGGCGTCTCTTCATAAGCCAGCAGCGTCTGCGGCAGATGCCCTGCCTTCATCAGTTCCTCATACTGATCATCGTCCAGATCAAAAGACTTTTTCAAATTGAAGAACTGAACCTCCTGGTATGGCAGGTCAATATCAAATAATTCTTTTGCAATGCAGCAAAAATGCTTTGCTGTTTCACAGATTACGTCGTCAAAGTCAATGTATACTCTCATAGTTGCAGTATTCCTTATTGTATAGTTTACCTTCTTTCTTATTCAGCTATGACCTTCTCCAACTCCCGCCGCAGTTCCGCGGTATCGCCGTGAAACACCACTGCCCGCATGCCGACATAATAGGCCGCCTCCGCATTGGCCGGGGTATCATCAATGAAAGCGGATTCCTCCGCGCTGATTCCAAATCTCTCACACGCCAGCCGGAATATTTCCGGCTGCGGCTTGACCAGGCCGACTTCTGCGCTGATCACGACATCCTCGAACAGCTCATGTCCCGCGATTTCTTCCCAGAAACTGCGCCAATGCACGCACGAATTTGAGAGAACAAATAAACGAAATCCCCTGTCTTTTAAATCCTGCAGCAGCTCCCGCATTCCATCGACCGGGACGATTTTCCTGCCTTCCCGGTAGAGCAGATCATGTACGGCAAAACACAGATGCGCCGGCACTCTGTCGCATATGCGCCGCTCAGCCTCCTGCGTAGAAATAGAGCCTCTGTCCTGCATCGCCCACTCCAGGGAGCGAAAGACTTCTTTCCTGAGGATAGCCACATCTGCTTCAGACAAATGGTGCTCTTCGATATACGACTCTGTGTCGAACCGCATCAGAACGCCCACCATGTCAAATACGATATTTCTGATCATCACAGTTACCCTCCTGTTTGGCAATTTGCTCCGTCAGGTGAATACTTCTGTTATTCCAAAACTCCAACGGCCTGGACGTCAACGGCTTAGAAAAAATCACAGTTCTATACTTCATGCAAGCCGGATCCTGCGGGTTCTGATAGGGTTCACTTACATAGCTATTGGCCTTGTAAAAGGAAATCGCCACATCATTATTCACAGCGTCCGTGTACAAACGAGCAAACAAGTATCCTCTGGCCGCTGCCATCTCTTCGAATGCTTTTAGTGCGGTTGTACCGAACTTCTTTCTTCGAAAATCCTCCCTGATACCGAACCATCCAAGCCAGGCACTATTTTGATCCTCAGGATAGCTGTATATTCCTATCACACCGATACATGTGCCATCTTCATAAAGCAGGAAGTACTCATAGCCGGAACTCTCATCCATGGATTCCTCGAAGTTGGTTCTTCCGCTTTCCCCGGGGAAGAGCTCCTCCTGGATCTGAATTGCATAATCAATATTCTTTTCCGTAATCCGTTCCAGCGTCATACATCCGTCTCCAGGTTAACTATCGGCTAAATACATCAATTCCTTACCAGCACCATACACTCGTCAGAATCCTTGAATCCGCATTTGATGTACAGCGCTCTGCCGGACTTTGTGGCGTCAAGGCTAATCTCCGTCGCCCCTCGATTCCAAGCCGCCTCAATAAGCATATTTGTCATCGCGAAACCAATCCCTTGCCTGCGGTAAGCGGCATCCGTATATACATTCATGAGGTGGGCTCGCTTCCCTGTCGGATGGGCAAAAGTCGGCATGATCTCAATGAAGCACATGGATGCACACCCAACCGTTTTGTCACCACAAACAGCAAGTACGGAAATCTGATCCCCATTCAGAAAGTAATCCCGGCTTGACCGCACAAAATCATCATCGAAAACGTAGTCCGGTCCAAGATCATTCACAACGCGCAGCATGTCCAGCCTGGTCTGAATGAGGTGCTCTATGTCATCCGCCGTTGCAAACCTGTATTCCAGTTCCATTCTGTGTCCACCTCTCGGCAATTTTTGTCCGATTTTCCGTCAAAAAATAGCTGCACACCCTTCTCTAATTCCCTTTATTGGCGGAAAATCCGCCAGTAAAGGGTGCTGAAAAAGGGTACCTATAGGGTCTGATACTATAGGTATATGCTTGTTCAACCCTTTTTCGGCGGAAAATCCACCAGTAAAGGGTACTGAAAAAGGGTACCTATAGGGTCTACTACTATAGATATAGCGGTAATATTCCCCTCTTCCAGATGGGATATTACCCATCTTGTTGCTTAAGCTGTTAGAATGAGTAAGCAATCGGTC
>CACZJD010000033.1 GCA_902781325.1 uncultured Lachnospiraceae bacterium | reverse complement strand
TATGCAGAACAATCCTTATGTGCCCTGGCCTTCCAAGATCCTGGATGTGATTAAACATACACAGAAGGAATACACATTCCGCATGGAGTATGTGGGAGAAGTGAAGCCCGGACAATTCTTCGAAGTATCCATTCCGAAGTACGGCGAGGCGCCGATCTCCGTCAGCGGCATCGGCCCGAACTTCGTGGACCTGACGATTCGCAAAGTGGGCCGCGTCACAAATGAAGTATTTGAGAAATATAAAGGCCAGAGCCTGCTGCTCCGCGGCCCTTACGGCAATGGATTTGACACATCCCTTTACGAAAACGGCGAAGTGATCGTAATCGCGGGCGGCACCGGTGTCTCTCCTGTCCGCGGAGTGATCGACGCGCTTGCCGAGACGAAAGAGCCGAAGGACAAACATGTTATCGTCGGATTCAGAAGCCCTGATGATATGCTGTTCAGGGACGACCTGAAGAGATGGGATGAGAAACTCGACCTGATCCTTACCGTGGACGGCGCACCGGAAGGCTATACTGGGAATATCGGCCTGGTGACCAAGTATATTCCCGATGTCCCGATCCGCGACCTCGAGACCGCGCAGGCAGTCGTCGTAGGACCTCCGCCGATGATGAGATTCTCCGTGATGGGCCTTCTGCAGAAGGGCTTTCAGGAGCGCAAGATGTGCTGCGGACTTGGCAAATGCGGTCACTGCAGAGTCGGTGAGAAGTATATCTGCCTCGACGGCCCTGTCTTCAACTACACTGTAAGCAAAGATATGATCGACTGAGGATAAGGGAAGGAGGAATAATACTATGGGTATGGATGTTAATCTGAAAAAACTGAAAAAGAACGCCTTCCGTTACTCCAAAGTCAGAGGCGAGACAGCTTCCCGCGTGCGTATTCCCGGCGGTGTGATAGGCGCCAAGAGCATGCTGCGCATCACCGAGATCGCTGAGAAGTACGGCAACGGCACTATTTTCATCACGAACCGCCAGGGTGTGGAGATTCCCGGCATCAAGATCGAGGACATGGATGCGGTCAACAAGGAACTGCAGCTGATCATTGACGAGTCCGGCGTCAATCAGGAGGAGTTCGAGGGCGGTTATCCGGCTGCCGGCACGAGAAATGTGGTCGCATGTCCCGGTAAGAGGCTCTGTCCTTTCGGATGTTATGATACTACCGAATTCGCGCAGAAGATGGATAAACTGATCTTCCCCAACAACCTGCATATGAAGGTCGCTTTCACAGGCTGCTCCAATGACTGCGGCAAGGTCCGCATGGACGACTTCGGCATCATCGGTATGACGGAGCCCCAGTACGACCCTGACCGCTGTGTGGGTTGCGAGCAGTGCGTCAAGTACTGCAAGATCCGCTCCACCGGCGCCCTGCAGCTTGTGAACGGCAAGGTTGTGAGAGATCCCAATCTCTGCGTAGGCTGCGGCGTATGCGTCTATTACTGCCCGACCCGCGCGTGGACAAGGAGCAAAGAGCACTATTTCCGTGTCGTGATCATGGGCCGCACAGGCAAAAAGAACCCCCGTCTCGCGGAGGACTTCATCCGCTGGGCAGACGAGGAGAGCATCCTTAAGATCGTCAAGAACTGCTATGCGTATGTGGAGGAGTATATTGACAAAAATGCCCTTGAAGGTAAGGAGCATGTCGGTTATATCGTCGACAGGACGGGATATGAGGAGTTCCTTAAGTATGTCATGGAAGGCGTACAGCTTCCGGAGAAGGCAGAAGTCGCGTCCCGCATCTATTGGGGCGGCAAGCACTACGACAGAGCGAACGAACTTCACTGATGTGCAGTAAAAGGTTATAATGGTTTCAGCGGGGGCCGCCTTGCGCGGCCCCTTTGTTTGTGCAAGAACAAGATGGAACTAGGAAAACACGCTGTTTAAAGGTATAATGGTAAAAATATACTCAGAATCAACGTAACAGAAAGGATTTAGAAAGGATTTAGTATGAACAGGAAGATCATTGCGATGATCCTGACAGGGATCATCAGTGTCCTCCTGATCACAGGATGTTCTTCAACGAATGAAGGCCAGGACGTATCAGGTACGGACACAACACAGAACGAGACAGCGGAAGAGAAACAGGAAGAGAATCCTGTCATCCTGCCGGCAGATGCCAGAATCGGTATTGCGTACGCGGAGGATAGCAGTGAATTCACAACATTCTTTCTGAACAAGGTTCAGGGGAATCTGGTCTCGGCGGGAATACCGGAAGAGAGTATAGAGAGCACAGGATGCTCAGCCGAGGAACTGGCAGATAACGCGCAGGCGCTGATCAGCGGCGGCTGCAGCGTTCTGATAGTGGGAAACGCCGATGAAAACAATGCGCCCGGTATAACGGACGCGGCGGTGAAGGCCAAGATCCCGGTGCTGTATTTTGGCACAAGTCCGGGTGAAAAAGAGATCGCCAGATGGAAAGATAAGGGGTGGAGAACTGCCTATGTGGGAAGCGCCTCCACGCAGTCCGCTGCAAAGAGAGCGGAACTCCTTGATTCCATGGGACTTGAGAAGACCGACTTCGACGAGGACGGCGAGATCGGCATTGCTGTTCTTTATACCGGGGAGGACAGGGCCGGAGACCAAATAAACGCTGATACCCTGAAAAAACTGGAAGAATTGGGAGTACCCTTCACGGAGCTCACGGCTGATGAGGAAGATGCATACAGAGGCACGGATCTTGAATCATCTATGGAACAGGTTGTCGACTGGATGTCGGACTACGGAAAGGAACTGGATCTCATCCTGTGCGCTGATGACACGCAGGCGCTTGGTGCTCTGAATGGCGTAAGCGATGAAAAGAGGCGTGTCGGGCATGATGTTCTGATCATGGGCTATGACGCTAACACCGAGAGTCTGGCGGAAGCCGCTGCAGGGAATATTTGCAGCACTTTCTTTAATGATTTCATGGAGCAGTCCCAAAATGCATCCACCACTGTCCTTGCTTATTTAAAGGGAGCCGGTGCTGACCAGAGCAGTATGATCAGCGAATATGTGAGCGTTACTGTGGACAACGCACAGGAAATTTTGGATATCGCCGGGAAAATGCAGGAGAATGAGCCTGATTCTGCAGACATCAAAGAGAACGAAGACGAACAATAGGGGGGAATCATGGATTTTCAGAAATTCTACATGGGGGAGATCTACGACGCGTACAGATACCTGGGTGCGCATGTGGAGCAGGACGGAGTGGTTTTTCGGACTTTCGCACCGCAGGCTGAGCGCGTCACGATCATCGGCGAGTTCAACGGCTGGCAGGAAGAAGAAATGACACAGGCCGAGCGCGCCCAGTTCTATGAGATCAGAGTTAAAGGCGCAAGGGCCGGTCAGATGTACAAATATGTCATTTACGGCAGAAACGGCAGGGTGGAGCACTGCGACCCCTATGGATTCGGTATGGAACTGAGGCCGAACTTCGCGTCCATCGTAAGAGATCTCGATGAATTCAGCTTCACGGACGAGAAGTGGATGAAGAGCAGGACGCGGAATTTTGACAAGCCGCTCAACATCTATGAGATGCATCTGGGCTCCTGGAAGAGAAAGGACGCAGATAAGCAGGACGATCCTGACAGGAAAGTAGAAGAGGGGTGGTATCAGTACGACGAGATCGCGGAGGACCTCATTGCTTATCTGAAGGAGAACCACTACACACATGTGGAATTCATGCCTCTGTCGGAACATCCTTTCGACGGCAGCTGGGGATATCAGAACACAGGCTTTTTTGCGCCGACGGCAAGGTACGGAACCGCGCAGCAGCTGCAGAAACTGGTGAACAGTTTGCACAGGGCGGGCCTCGGGGCGATCATTGACTTTGTTCCTGCTCATTTCGCAATGGATCATTATGCGCTCAGACACTATGACGGATCGGATCTCTATGAGTATCCTGCGTCTGATGTCTCCGACAGCGAATGGGGAAGCTGCAATTTCCTGTTTTCAAGAAGAGAAGTTGCCTGCTTTATGCAGTCCGCAGCCAATTACTGGCTCACGGAGTATCACTTCGACGGTCTGAGAATGGACGCGGTCAGCCGTTTGATCTACTGGATGGGAAATGAGAGCCGCGGTGTCAATGATTTCAACCTCAATTTCCTAAAGAGGATGAACTTCGGTCTGCATCAGCTGCATCCCACCGCAATGCTGATTGCTGAAGATTCCACGTCTTTCCCCGGCTGCACCAAGCCTGTGGATCAGGGCGGCCTCGGATTTGACTATAAATGGGACCTTGGCTGGATGAACGATACGCTGGACTACTTTATGAAGCAGTCCGGGGAGAGAGTATCGTTTGCCCAGAGGCTGACGTTCTCGATGTTCTACTTTTATAACGAGAGACATCTTCTGCCTTTGTCACACGACGAGGTCGTGCACGGCAAGAGGACAGTCATAGATAAGATATTTGGCGACTACGAGATGAAGTTCCCGCAGTGCAGAGCTCTTTACATGTACATGGCAGTTCATCCCGGCAAGAAACTCAATTTTATGGGCAATGAGATCGCCATGATCCGCGAGTGGGACGAGACGAAGGAACCTGATTATTTCCTTCTCAAGTATCCGCTCCATGACAGTTTCCATCAGTATATGATAGAACTTAACAAAATATACAAAGAGGAACCGGCTCTCTATGAGAGGGATTATGATCCTGACGGATTTAAGTGGATCGCGATCAACGATATGCAGAATAATGTGTACGGGATCCGCAGAAACGGGGTGTCGTCTTCTGTCGCCGCGTTCTTCAACTTTTCGAATGAAAGCCACATGTATGTGTATACACCGGAGCAGGATGAGACGCTGACACTGGTACTGCATTCCGACTGGGAATGCTTTAGCGGAACTGTAAAGAGACCTGCCCGTAAAAAGAAGATCAAAGCTAAAGGAATAGGAGGAGGACGGATCGAAATACCCGCGTTCTCTGCTATGCTGTTTGAAATTAAACAGGGCATTTGAGCCCGCAAGGTAAAAAAACGGGGATCTGCAGGCAGATCCCCGTAAACATATCTGAATCTTGTATAGAAAGAGGAAACAATCTTCCATGAAAAGTCTCGCAGAACTAAGAGAATTCTTCAGCCACGACCGGTACGCGACAGCGACAACCGGCATTGAGATCCTGGAGGCGCAGGACGGATACGCCAAGGTTGGACTTGCGGTCCATGAGGGCCACATGAACGCGGGTAACCGCGTGATGGGGGCAGTTTACTATACGATGGCGGATTTCGCCTTCGCGGTCGCGTCCAATCCGGATGCCGGCGACGCGCCGATCACCTTTACCCTGTCCAGCCAGATCAATTTTCTGACACCGGCTAAGGGAAAGTATCTGACAGCGGAAGCCCGGGCTGTGCGCAAGGGCAGGCGGACAAGCTTCTATGCCGCGGAGATCACAGATGAACTCGGCACACTGATCGCTACGGTGTCGTCGAACGGGTTCAGGATGGACGCGTGATCCGTCAGTCGATCATGACAGGAACGCAGACCAGCACATATCTCGCGTTGTCATACTCATAAGAGCATGTGGAGAGCGCGATGATCCCGTTGATCTGCTCAGCTCTGTGATCGGGTGTGAAGGTTGAACGGTTCTCGGCAAAGGACAGGTAGCTGTCAAGCTCGTCTTTGCTGACAAAGATCGTGTAGATCTCCGCTTCGGCGTCGCCGACATAACCTGCCAGTACATCCAGCCTGTAGATATGATCGGGTGTCAGATACCATATGTACTTGTGCTCATCGTAGAAATCCTGGTTGATATACTGATGAAGCGAAGCGAACATGGAACCGTTCTTCATGTGATGCCCGTAAATGATGGTATTGAAATCCGTGAGGTCGGGATTGTTGCGGAAATCCATGAAAATACTGCCGGCGGAATTGTACTCGCCGTTGATCATGGTGTACAGGTAGGCATCATTGCTCTCACCGTGCATGACCGGGTAATTGATCTGCGTGCCCTCGCTGTAGATCCATCCGACCACATCGGAGTTCTTTTCGAGAAGACCGTCGAAATCGACAGAGATCGGGCAGGTCTGGGGACTTGTGTCGACCATAGTGTTGTCGGGGTCCTTCGTGTGCTCCGGCTTCTCCTCGACGTAACTTGATGCAGTCTCTTCATACTGCTTCTCCCCTTCATGATACTCATGGAAGATCGTATAAAGACGGAAGCCGCTGAAAGCGATGATTGCTGAGAATACTATGATCAGAATATTCGAAATAGTCCTGTGCATGGTCACACCTCTGCTCTGAGATCAGCCGCCCGATCAGGCTTGTGAAAGAGCGGACGGTCTTTTGCTGTCTCAATTTAGTATAGAATGAATTGTAGCAGTTCTGGAGAAACTTTACAATTGCAGCGGAAAAAACAGTCTTGACAGAACAGCAACTTTGAAACACTATTGATAATTAAAGAAAAACAGGAACATAACCGTATAGAAAAAAGAGGATGAAAAATGAAAATCAGACTGGACGATGTGATGCAGTCTTTCTCCTTTCCGTTTGAGGCGGTGTATTATTACTACATTCCCCTGGAGACAGTTCTCATGTTTGCGGACGGAATGATCTATGGCAAGGCAGTAAACGGGATCTCCTCAGAGGAGGATGTCAGAAAGCATTCCGACAGTTTTATAAAACTCCCCCAGATCGGAGCGGAAGGCAGACGGAAAGTAATGAGCGGATTTCTGGACGCTGTTCCGAACTCAGAATGGAAAGAAAGAATGATCAGTGCCGTCGCGGCAGAGAACACGGCGGAATTTGAAAATGTGCTCAGGGAGGAGAGACTGCTCATAGCCTGGTACAATTACCGGGATGATGTATACAGCGAGTTCGCAAAGCGCTGGTGCGAGGCGAACGGTCTTGAACTGATCCGGTAGCTATGAGGACTTTATATGGCAAAAAACAGAAAAGATATTGAGAATGATATCCTGATCGAAGAGCGGATCGGAGAAGAGGAGGATTACGAGGAGTACGCCAGACTCAGAGAGGAGCGGGAAGGGATCAGAGCCCGGAGGACACGGATCGAGGAGGAAAACGAGCGGCGGCAAAACGCTGAATACGAGAGGATCAGAAACAGGAAGGCGGAAGAGGCGCGCGTAAGAGAAGAAGAAAAGCGATGGCGCAGTTACGAGAGAAGAAAGAAAAAGAAACATCCTGTTCGCAATTTCTTCCTTCTGCTCCTTGTTCTGATCGCTGCCCTGTCAGCAGTATTCCTTATTTATATGCGATCCCTCATTCAGACGGTTGATTCCGTAGATCTGGAAAACGCATTGGAGAGCAGCATCAGCCGGCAGGTACAGGATGACCGTGTGATGGCGGGATATCAGAACATAGCGCTGTTCGGCGTGGACTCGAGGGAACAGGACCTGCTCAGCGGAGATAACCGGAGCGATACGATCATGATCTGCTCGATCAATAAAAAGACTGGAGAGACACGCCTGGTTTCCGTCTACCGGGATACTCTGCTGAATATAGGAGGCGGAGATTACCGTAAATGCAACGCGGCGTATGCCTTTGGCGGACCTCAACAGGCTGTCGCGATGCTCAATTCCAATCTGGACCTCAACATTACCGATTTTGTCACTGTCGGATTTGAGGGACTCGCAGAGACGATCGACGCGCTCGGCGGGATCGATCTTGAGATCACCGAAGAAGAGATGGAGTACATGAACAGCTACATGGATGACATGTATTACGAGATCGGCACAGAGTACGACGAAGTGACGGATTGGGGAATGCAGCATCTGAGCGGGATTCAGGCGACGGCATACTGCAGGATCAGATATACGGAAGGAGACGATTTCAGGCGGGCGGAGAGACAGAGGACTGTGCTGATGCTTACGATGGAAAAGGCCAAAAGAGCCAATCCTCTCAGACTTGCAGCAGCGGCCGGCGCCGTTCTGGGAAGAACCGCTACATCACTGAGTTCCGGTGAACTTCTTCTTTTCATCCTGAGAGCCCGGATGATGGACATCACCGAGAGCACAGGATTTCCCACGGAAGAAGACCGGATCTTCGCGACGATAAACGGAGAGTCGTGCGTGGTTCCCTACTACCTGACTACGAATGTCAAAAAACTTCATCGTACATTGTTTGGTCAGGAAGACTACGAACCGTCACCGGCTGTCGAAGAATTCAACGAAATCATTAACGGCTATGTGGAGTAAAAGATTTGTTCGGCGTAAAAACAGCCGGATCTACAGGAAGAGCGATATATGAACGTCAAAAAATGCTATGAGATAATGAACGGAGATTATGAGGAGGTAAAGGGGCGTTTCCTGACAGACGCAAGGATCCTGAAATTTGCGCTGTTGTTCCTGAGTGACGGCAGCATGGAAGACTTACGTGCCGCAATGTGCGATAAGGACTGTGAAAAGGGATTTCAAGCCGCCCATACCCTGAAGGGTGTCTGTCTGAATCTCGGATTTACCGGCCTCTACGCGCCGGTGTGCAGGATCACGGAAATGCTCCGCGACAGTGACTACGAGAGCGCGGCGATGGAGATGCCTGCGGTGGAGACAGCGTTTGAAACCACTGTCAGAGGGCTGCGCGAACTCGAGCGGTTATAAACAGAAAATGATCTAATCATAAAAAAATATAAAACTTGGTATTGATGTAATGAACGAATCTGCTACAATAGAGTAAATTTTATTTTTCTAAAGAAAAGAGGTATAGTTTATGAAAGCATTTATGAAAGAGTTCAAAGAGTTCATCTCCCGCGGCAACGTTATGGACATGGCAGTTGGTATCATCATCGGCGGAGCCTTCACGGCGATCGTAAATTCGCTGGTGGCTGATATCATCAATCCTCTGCTGGGCTGCTTTATCAGCATGGATTTCAGCGCATGGACGATCCCGCTGGTAGGAGAGGCTGCACTGGGCATCGGTAATTTCATTAACGCGATCATCAGTTTCCTGATCATGGCATTCATTCTTTTCAGCATCATCAAGGCTATGAACAAGGCTGCATCTATCGGCAAGAAGCCTGAAGAGCCCGCAGCGCCCACAACCAAGATCTGCCCTTACTGCAAGAGCGAGATCGCGATCGAGGCAACAAGATGCCCTCACTGCACATCTCAGCTTTGACAGAGTGAACGGTGCCTTTGAGGCATTGTGATATCTGAGAGTTCCTGAGCTGCCGCTTACTGCGGCAGCTTTTTTAAACATTATTCTCACGACGGCCGGAGGTGGCACTGCATGAAGAGCGATATTTTGAGCAGAGATATAAACAGGCAGCTTACGCTGCAGGAGGAGGTCGAGAGACTCACCGCGCGCACCGTACCCATGCACATGCCCGGCCACAAGAGGGGACTGAAGCCTTCCGATGCTCTTCCTTATGACTGGGATATTACAGAGATTGAGGGGGCGGACGACCTGCATGACGCGCGCGGTATTCTGGAAGAGGCGATGGAGCGCGCCTCAGATCTGTGGGGAAGCAGACGCACCTGGTATCTGGTGGGGGGGAGCACGTGCGGCCTCCTTGCGGCGATCAGGGCAGCAGCTCCGTTCGGAAGTGAGATCATTGCGGCGCGCAACTGTCACAGATCGGTTTTTCATGCGATCGAACTGGGCGGATACAAGGTACACTGGCTGGTTCCGGATCAGGACCGGGAGTATGAGATCTGCAAAGCGATCACGCCGCAGCAGGTGGATGCGTCAATAAAGAGACATCCGGGCAGCGCGGCGGTGGTACTGACGTCCCCCACATATGAGGGCGTTCTCTCTGATATCCGTGAAATATCGGAAATCTGTACAGAAGCGGGGATCCCGCTCATTGTCGACGAGGCGCACGGCGCGCACCTGGGGCTGTTTGAAGCGGGAGGTTTTCCTGACGGAGCAGTGAAGTGCGGGGCTGATCTGGTTGTACAGAGCCTGCACAAGACGCTGCCGTCTCTGACTCAGACAGCAGTGCTTCATCTGCAGGGGAATCTCGTCGAAGAAAAGGAGATCGAGCGCCAGCTGGGGATTTTCGAGACCAGCTCTCCCTCTTATCCCCTCATGATCTCCATAGACAGCTGTGTAGGACTCCTTCAGAATGAAGGGGCGGAACTGTTTGGCAGATGGAAAGAGAATCTGGACCGCTTCTACAGGGACACAGAATCCTTTGGCAGCATACAGGTACTGGATGGCAGCGGCAGGCGCAGAAGAAGCAAAGAGCCGTCAGTACGGGACCGGAGCAAAATCCTGATCAGTTTCCGAAAAGGAAACATGAGAGGGAGCAGAGCGGCACAGATCCTTAGAAGCAGATACGGAATTGAAGTCGAGATGAGCAGCGGTATGAATGTCCTCGCTATGACCGGACCCGGAGACAGCGAGGAGAATTTCACAAGGCTTTTTGAGGCTCTCAGAAGCATGGACATTGTCCTGAGCAGCAGCGGAGAAACAGATCTGAAGAAAAGGGAGCCCCTGGAGGTTCCGAAGGTCCGTACAGCCTGCAGTATTCTTGAAGCGGTGTATCATCCGCGCGAGATGATTCCTTTAAGAGAATGTTCAGGAAGGATCTGCGGAGAATATCTGTACGCCTATCCTCCGGGAATTCCGATCCTTGTGCCCGGAGAGTACATCACGGCGCCGCACCTGAAAGCAATCCTGAGGACGGAATCGGATGGAAACAGAGTCCATCATACACATTCGGAAGATCGGAAGATGATCGCCTGCCTCGAGGAGTGATGCCTTGACAAAAGAAGCGGTGCGTTAGTATTATAGACATAGCATTGATCATAACAACGTCAGAAAGAAGGAAATGATTATGAAGCACATTCAGACACTGAATACCCGTGATATGGCTAAGAGCGCTCAGAACGGCGGTTGCGGCGAGTGCCAGACTTCCTGCCAGAGTGCATGCAAGACCAGCTGCGGAATTGCAAACCAGGCTTGTGAGAACAAGGAAGGTAAGTAATCAACACGAAACTTACGGGAAACAAACCGCGTGGTGGGCCGGGGTGCATGAGCACTCCGGCTATTGTTGTGCGCAGCCGGTCAGTCTGACAATATAAAAAACTAAAAGAAAAGGAATATCAGATGATCCATCAGTATAAACTCAACGGATATAATATCGTACTGGACGTATTCAGCGGCAGTGTTCATATTACTGACGATGCGGCTTATGACGCGATCAGGTACCTGGAAGAGGGAAAGACGCAGGAGCAGGCAGGAACTCTTTTAAGAAAGCAGTATTCTGACCGCGGCATTACGGAGGAGGATATCGCGGATATTTTCTCCGATATAGAGGAACTGCGGGAAAACGGCAAACTCTTTACGGAAGATACATATAAAGACAGCAAATATGACATGAAGCAGAGGAACACGGTCATAAAAGCGCTCTGTCTCCTTGTAGCTCATACCTGCAACCTTAACTGCGAGTATTGTTTTGCGTCTCAGGGTAAATTCCAGGGATCATCCGGACTTATGAGCTTTGAGACCGGCAAAAGAGCGCTGGATTTCCTGGTGGAGAACTCAGGCTTTAGAAAGAATCTGGAAGTGGACTTTTTTGGCGGAGAGCCGCTGATGAATTTCGAGGTCTGCAAGCAGCTGGTCGCTTACGCCAGAAGCATAGAGAAAGAGAAGAAAAAGAATTTCCGCTTCACTCTGACTACAAACGGCGTGGGCGTCACTGATGAAGTGATCGAGTGGGCCAATAAGGAGTGCCACAACGTGGTACTGAGCCTCGACGGCAGGAAAGAGGTAAACGACCGGTTCAGGGTCGATTACAAAGGAAAGGGAAGTTATGACCGCATAGTCCCGCTGTTTAAGAAATTCGCGGATTCCCGAGGACAGAAGGGCTATTACATGCGCGGCACTTACACGCATTTCAACACCGATTTCACCAATGATATCTTCCACATGGCAGATGATCTCGGGTTTACGGAACTGTCCATGGAACCTGTAGTCACGTCTCCTGACAGTCCCAGCGCGCTGACGAAGGAGGATCTTCCGATCCTTTTCGAGCAGTACGAGATCCTGGCAAAAGACATGCTGCGCAGGGAGAAAGAAGGAAAGCCGATCACATTCTATCATTATATGATCGATCTCGAACACGGCCCCTGCATCTACAAGCGGATATCCGGCTGCGGATCGGGAACGGAATACATGGCTGTCACCGCGTGGGGAGACCTGTATCCGTGTCATCAGTTTGTGGGAGATCCCGCCTACAAACTCGGAGATATCTGGGAAGGTGTCACCAACTGTGAGAAACAGGACGAATTCAAGTACTGCAATGTCTACTCCCATGCCGAATGTCAGGACTGCTGGGCGAAACTGTATTGCTCCGGCGGATGCGCGGCAAACGCGTATCACACTACCGGCAGGATCAGCGGTGTCTACGAGTACGGCTGCGAACTTTTTAAGAAGAGGATTGAATGCGCGCTGATGCTCAAGGCTGCAACCGCTCTCGAAGCGGGTGGGGAGAGATGATCCGCTGATCACGTGGAGAAAAACGGTCAGAGATGAGGGAACTCCTTGCGGAGATTGCTGATGCCGGTTATGTAATTGAGGTCGACATCGTAGTATCTGGCCAGCCGGATCAGGATGTCGAGAGGGACCTTCACGCTTCCCGTCTCATAGTCGCAGTAAGTTCTGGGAGGGATCTTGATCGCAACAGCGACATCTTTCTGAGAGAGGTGGTTCTGGGATCTGAGTTTCTTGATTCTGGATTTACATGTGACACGCATAGAAATGATCCTTTCGAAAAGGCATCAGGGGATGCCCTGAGATTAAGATATGATGTGGCCGGGCCACAAAAATGATTATAGTATAATTTCGGGGAAATTTGTTGAAAAAAGATTGCCCAAAGAGGGAGTTGGTCAAGTTTTTGGACAATAAAGGGATAAACAGTAATGGATGAGAGAGAAGTATTGAGGGGGAGGATCCGGGATCTCTGGAACAGGACACTGGAGGGAGAATATCTCAATCACACGGGCTTTCTTCCGCTCGATCTGCAGTCCTACGCGAGCAAACTGATCCGTGAGGACAGAATTCCGGAGCGATCCGGATCGGGACCTTTCTGCATGTTCTGCGGCGGATTTTCAGAGGCGGACAGGAAGATGCTCTTTTTTGTCCCCTCATATATGAGGGAAGAAGACCTGGAAGCTGAACTGATGAAGGGGGAGGGAGCCTTTACCTGTGTAAGGATCGCCGCTGTCAGATCCGGGTTTTCGACCCCTCCTGATCACAGGGACTACCTTGGGAGCCTGATGAACCTGGGCATCACCCGGGAGCAGATCGGCGATATCATCTGCAGGGAAGATGAAGCTTTCGTGTTTGCGGTGAAGGAGACAGCCCCGTTTATCTGCGGCGAGCTGACCAGGGTAAGGCATACCACGGTGACGGCAGAGATAAAAGCGCCTTCGGAGTGTCCGTGTGAGGTGCGCACGAGCAGGGAGAGCGGAAGCGTTTCCTCAGAGAGGGTAGACTGCCTCGCCGCGCATGTGTTCCATCTCTCCAGATCCCAGGCATCCCGCCTGATCGAGCAGGAGAAGGTATTTGCTGACGGCCGTATCATCACGTCAGCATCCTATACGCCCTCGCCCGGGGAGAGGATCTCCGTGAGAGGGTACGGGAAATTCCGTTATCTCGGAACAGACGGGACGACCCGCAAGGGAAGGCTGATCGCGAGATACGAGAGGTACATCTGAATAGACAGAAGCGTAAAAATCAGATAGAATAAATGGAGCGGGATCGACACCGCGACCGGCCTTATGCATCAATTTATCTATTCATTTTACGCATAATAGGGAGCTTAAGATTATGAATTTCGAAGAAGCCAGACAGAAACTGGAAAAGTACGGACAGCTCCATGTCCTTGACTATTACGGGGAGCTCACGGACGAGCAGAAGGAAGCGCTTCTTGCGCAGATCGATGAGACGGATTTCTCAGTGATCCGTTATGCGGAGAATCCCCACGGCAACCAGGTCAGGGGAAAGATCACTCCTCTGGGCGCGATGGAGATCACCGAGATTGAGAAGAACAAAGAACGCTTTACCGAGACGGGCCTTAAAGCGCTTCGCGAACAGAAGATCGGCGCGGTGCTGCTCGCGGGCGGCATGGGTACGAGACTGGGATCCGACGATCCCAAATGTATGTATAATATCGGCATCACGAAGCCGGTCTACATCATGCAGCGCCTGATCGAAAACCTGATGGACGTAGTGAAGGAAGCCGGAGTTCCGGTACCGCTGTTTATCATGACCAGCGACAAGAACCATGACAAGACTGTCGGCTTCATGGAGGAGATGGACTATTTTGGCTATGACAGAGATATGGTCCGCTTCTTCAAGCAGGATATGGCGCCTGCTGTTGATTACAACGGCAAGGTCTACATGGAAACCAAGTACAGGATCGCAACTTCGCCCAACGGAAACGGCGGATGGTTCCTGTCCATGATGAAATCAGGCGTTCTGGACAGAGCGAAGGAACTGGGAGTCGAGTGGCTCAATATTTTCGCTGTGGACAATGTCCTGCAGAGGATCTCGGATCCCTGTTTTGTCGGAGCTACGCTGGAGAGCGGCTGCGCGACAGGCGCCAAGGTCGTGCGCAAGGTCGCGCCGGACGAGAAGGTCGGGGCGATGTGCCTTGAGGACGGAAAGCCTTCCATCGTCGAGTATTACGATATGACTCCGGAACTGCTCGAAGCTAAGGATGAGAAGGGACAGCCCGCGTATAATTTCGGCGTCATCCTCAACTATCTGTTCAGAGAGAAGGATCTCGAGCGGATCGTCAATGACGTACTTCCTGTTCACGTTGTGGAGAAGAAGATCCCTTACATGGACAAGGACGGCAATGAAGTCAAACCTGAGGAGCCCAACGGATATAAATTTGAGCAGCTCGCCGTGGACCTTGTCAGGGAACTGGACACCTGCCTCCCCTATGAAGTCCTCCGCGAGAAGGAATTCGCGCCGATCAAGAATAAGACAGGCATAGATTCTGTTGAATCCGCAAGAGAACTCTGCCGCGCAAACGGAATCGAACTGTAAACCGGTAAAGGAGAGATATGTTCAGACTCTGGGTCAAAGTATGGAAAGATAATCATCTGATCCACGACACGGTGGTGGAGAATGACCGGCACGATACGAGAACGCACAAGGTCCTGCAGGGGCTGGAAGAGGGCTGCCGAAGATTTGACCTGGCAGTGCCGATCTGGCTGGATTCGTCGGTCCGCGATTTTCAGAGGCACGCCAGATGCAGATTCACGCAGGACGCCTTTATAGAGGAAATTGACTTTGATTATCTTGAGATCTGGGTAATAGAGGAAGACACATATTATTGAATGATAAACCGGATGACCGCAGCTGCGGTTTTCCGGTTTTCACTTTTTCTTCACTTTTTTGCCCTGAAATCGGGACAAATTATCACAGTTTTAACACAATTGCTTCTTATACTTGCAATATCGATAAAAGTATAGTTCGATCAGATCATTTATGAAAGGCAGGTTTATATAAGATGAGTGACGAGAGATGGAATGCGGAAACTACTGAAAATCAGTTTACGGCAGAATCCTCCGGGACAGATGACAAAAACATTATTGACAGTACAGCTGAAGTGGTCAGCGAGACAAGCAGCCGGGCATCGGAACCTGTACACGATTATGAGTATAAAACACAGAATACAGCGGCTTATGAGAACTACTCCCGGGACGCGGCTGCAGGCGGCACATATGCGCATGCTGATCAAGGATCCGCAACCGGCAACGGAAACTACAACTATGAGAACTCAACGCATGAGTACTATCAGGGCGGAAATTACGGATCCTCGATGGGAGGCGGCCGCAGCGGCGGCGGATCAAACGGCAGAGGAAAGGGCTTCCTTGTCGTAGTACTGGCGATCGTATTCGGCGTCTGTATCGGGGCCGGTTTCTGGGGCGTACACCGCTATCTCGGTAATAAAGGGCTCACAGCCGACGCAGCGATCACCGAATCCGCGGACAACAAGGACTCTTCTCTGACAGGCGAAAAGAAGCAGGAAGCCGCTGTGGAAGACAAGCAGGATGATACGGCAGCGGCTGAACAGAATGAGCCGGCTGCAAAGGATGCAGTTCCCGAGAACAAGCAGGAAACCCCTGCGGCTGCAGAGTCGGCAGATCCGGTACAGCAGCAGGCTTCCGATAAGACTGAAAGCGAAGGAATTAAAAATGAAGCAGGCCTGATCATAGCTGATTCGGAGACGCCTGACACAGAGCTCACAAAGGTTGTGGACAAAGTGATGCCCTCGATCGTTTCCGTTTACAATGATTTCACGGAAGAAGTCCAGAATTTCTACGGCCAGACCTTTACCAGACAGGGTGAGTCCACCGGTTCAGGTATTATCATCGGAAAGACTGACAATGAGCTGCTTATCGTGACTAATAACCACGTAGTGGAAGGAGCAGATCATCTCAGGGTTCTGTTCATCGACCAGGAGACCTGCGACGCGGAGATCAAAGGAACAGATCCCAGCAACGATCTGGCAGTGATCGCTGTTTCCCTTTCCAATATCAAGGATACGACCCAGAATCAGATCAAAGTGGCCACACTTGGCAATTCTGACAGCCTCAAGATCGGCGAGGATGTTATTGCGATCGGCAACGCGCTTGGCTATGGACAGTCTGTGACAACAGGAATCGTCAGTGCCAACAACAGAGAGATCAACGACGATACCATCACCGGCACATTTATTCAGACTGATGCGGCGATCAACCCCGGCAACTCCGGCGGCGCACTTGTAAACATCAACGGTTATGTGATCGGCATCAACTCCAGTAAAATAGGCGGGAACGCGGTGGAAGGCATGGGATTCGCCATCCCGATCTCCAGAGCCATCCCGATCATCGAAGAACTTATGAGCCACAAGACCCTCTCCAAAGTCGATGAGAGCGAGCAGGGAACGATCGGTATCAGCGGCGCGACCGTCACTTCTGACGTCGCCAAAGCATACAACATGCCCCAGGGCGTCTATGTGGCCCAGATCATTGAGAATGGCGGAGCCGCAAATTCCGAACTGCGTGAAGGCGATATCATCACGGCAATCGACAGCCAGACAGTTTCAAGTATGGAAGAACTGCAGAGACGGCTTCAGTATTACAAAGCCGGAACAGAAGTGACCCTGACAGTTCAGAGGCAGGATGGAAAGGGATCTTATGCGGAGACAGCCGTTAAGGTCACTCTCGGAACCAGAGAGTCTCTTCAGAACACAAATCCTCAGAACAACCAGCCCCAGCAGGGAAGTCAGCCCCAGCAGGGAAACCAGCCTCAGCAGGGTGGACAGAACGATCAGAACGGTTATAATAGTCAGGGCGAATCCGATGCGACGATAGAGCAGGACATCGCGGATCTGTTCCGCCAGTTCGGATTCTCCTTCGGGAATTGAAAAAATACGGATACATAGAAATGAGGAAACTATATGGCAAACAATACAAATGGACATGACGGCAGTTCAGGGGAGTTCTGCTTCATGTGCGGACGCTCGGACAAGAAAGCCGGCAAAATGGTCTACCTGCCGGGCGGACTCAAGGTCTGTCAGGACTGCATGCAGAAGACTTTGGACATGGCGAGCACCATGGACTTTTCGAGCCTGATGGGCAATCCTTTTCTGCGGTCAATGACTCCGAATGAACCCAAAAAGGAGCCCGAGCCGGAGAAAAAGAAAGATCAGACAATATCAGAAGAGAAAGCTGAGGAACCTGTTTCCGGCGAAATTGTAAAGAGCGAAGAGCCTGAGAAACCGGAAGTGGTACAGGAGCAGGACGATGATGAGGACGCGGGGACATCCCAGGGCGGCGGAGACGGCCGCAGGCCTTCCATCAGTTTCCTGAACCTGGGAGACATTTTCGGCGGCGGTTTCGGAGGCCGCCAGCAGCCTAAGGTGAAGAAGAAAAAGAAGGACGGTCCCAAGCCCGTATTCTCTATCGATAATATTCCGGCGCCGCACAAGATCAAGGAAGAACTTGACAAATACGTGATCGGCCAGGAGCGCGCCAAAAAAGTGATCTCCGTGGCGGCTTACAACCACTATAAGCGTGTAAGAACAGGGACGATGGACGACATAGAGATCGAGAAGTCCAATATTCTTCTGCTGGGTCCCACCGGCTGCGGCAAGACCTATATCGTGAAGACGCTTGCGCAGCTTCTGGATGTACCGCTTGCGATCGCGGACGCGACTTCCCTCACTGAGGCCGGATATATCGGAGATGATATCGAGAGTGTCATCTCCAAGCTTCTCGCCGCGGCGGACAACGACGTAGAGAAGACGGAAAAGGGAATCGTCTTTATCGACGAGATCGACAAGATCGCCAAGAAGAAAAACGTCAATTCAAGAGATGTCAGCGGTGAGTCTGTACAGCAGGGACTGCTCAAACTTCTCGAAGGCGCTGACGTCGAAGTGCCGGTGGGCGCCAACAGCAAGAACGCAATGGTACCGCTGACAACGATCAATACAAGAAACATTCTGTTCATCTGCGGCGGCGCTTTCCCTGATCTGGAGCGCATTGTCAGGGAGAGACTTACAAGACAGACATCAATCGGATTTGCGGCTGAGATCCGGGACAAATAT
>CACZJD010000032.1 GCA_902781325.1 uncultured Lachnospiraceae bacterium | reverse complement strand
ATCAAAAACCAGAAAAATCAAAGGAAAAACACGATTTTGAGACAAAAAGAGGACGCCGCCCCTGCTGATTAATCAGCAAGATGCGACGCCCCCTTCTTTTTTGGCCTGAAGGATGCGGATTCCGTTGACCTCCAGCTCGTCCACGACGGGGATCAGGAGATATTCCATTCCGTCGATGACTCTTGTCTTAAGCATATCCGCCATATCGGCCTTCACGCTGATCTTCAGGGAGGGAGATTTCACTTCGAGTTTCGTTGTCTCTACCAGGTTTTCAGCCATTAACGGGACGCCTTCGCCGACCGCTTCGTCGTAGGCGGCGTCGAAATCGCTCAGTACGGACTGGTCGGCTCCGTTTTCCGAGAGCAGGCGGCGCATCTGCGCCTTCTCGATCTGAACGGGTTCACCGGAGTCCTTGTTCTGCTCGATGAGTTCGCCAACCGCGTCATTCAGGTTTTTGACATTTTCGAAGGTGCAGTCTCTGCCGAGTGTCTGCTCCACCATGGACTTAAAGAGTTCCTTCTGTCCGGATTCGGGGATGGGCAGGACACAGCCGAGAAGGTCGGAACTGATCTCCTCATGCCTTTCGTCTTCCTTGCGGCAGTAGTAGAGCAGGCTGTGGATATCCGGCTGTCTGTCGTTGAAGGCGGGAAAGAGGAATCCGCTGACGGGTTTCTGGACAGCCCAGTCCATGCGGCGGTCCAGGAAGGTGCAGGCCTCTTCGTCGTAGCAAAGGCCCTCTTTCATCAGGGTCACAGGGCAGATGCAGCACAGAAGGAAGGAGTAGACGTAGTCGGACGCGTCCTCCATCTCCTCGTTGTCGCTTCCCCTGGCGGGGATATCATAGGTGCCGTGTACCAGCAGGATCAGATATTTGGTCTGGCTGCGGAAATTCTCCACCACTTTGTTAAAGAAAAGCGTCAAAAGATCGTCGTTCTTGAGTTCTGACTGCTGAAGCCTGTAGAGCAGCTGCTGGCGGCCGCCCTCGGCCTCTTCTTCAAGAGGAAATTCCATGTTGAAGAGATTGCGGCCGGGCTTTCCGGACATGGCGCTGCGGAGGATCTCGCAGTACTTTTCCATAGATTCCTTCTCCATGGCTGCCAGGGAATCGTGAAGCTCGCGGATCACTTCCCCCTCCTCATTGACATAACAGGCGCGGATCCTGTCGATGCAGCTGTCGGGCTTTATGAGTTTTCTTATCTCGCTGATCGCTTTTTTATCCATCGTGTACCTCGTCATTCTTAAATAATCCGCTTCCAAAGCGGTAACATTCAATATACTACAGAAATTTGGGTTTCGCTAGAGGCCGGATGATGGTATAATATATATTCAGATTGAATTAAGCGCACAGCGCACGAAAAGGGAGGAAATGACCATGGAAACTAATGGAAATCGCAATGACGCCAAGTGGGACGCTTTTGAGGAGATGATGGAGAACAAAGTCGTCTTCACGGTTCCGATCGATGAGAGCGTCAAGGCGGGCGTCGTGACTTCAGTGAAAGGTGTCAGGGCATTTATTCCCGCTTCCCAGCTCAGCACGAGCTATGTTGAGGATACCAATGAGTGGATCGGCAAGGAGATCGACGTCGTGATCATCACCGCTGACAGAGAGAAGCAGCGCCTTGTCCTTTCCGGCAGAGAGGCAGCCAAGATCAAGCGCAGCCAGGAGAAGAAGGCCCGCATCGATGCCCTTAAGGTCGGCACAGTATGTGAAGGCAAGGTTGAGACGATCAAGCCTTACGGCGCGTTTGTAGATCTCGGAAACGGCATCAGCGGACTGGTGCACATCTCCCAGATGAGCACGAAGAGAGTTGCCACTCCTGAGGAAGTATGCAAGGAAGGCGATGTTGTCAAGGTCAAGATCACCAAGGTCAAGGACGGCAAGGTGAGCCTGAGCATGAAGGCGCTTGAAGAGGCACCGGCTCCCACAGAGGATGATATCCCCGAGCTGTCTCAGGTCGTCTCTCACGAGAAGGCAACCACCAGTCTGGGCGATCTGCTGAAGAATATCAAGCTTGACTGATACGGATAGATATATCTGAAAGATACATCTGTTTACAGATGAGAGGGGAGAACGGGCGGTCCTGTACCGCCCGTTCTGTTTTAAATGTTTCATTATAGATGTTTTGTTTTAAACACTTTATTCACGGGAGGAATCTTCGTATGGCCCTTTGGCAGTGCGGCGCAAACCGGATAAGGACGGCAGTATTTCTGGCCGCAGCAGTCCTCCTGCTCCTCTGGCCTTTGGGTATGCGGGCGCGGGCGGCGGAATCCGCGGCGCAGGAGCCCGAGGCGGAGACCGGAGGGGAAGCGCCCGCGGCGGAGACGGTCATGATCCGGCTTGAGGCGCAGCGGGAAGAGACAGACCGGGCGGCCCTTCTTGACAGGATCAACGAGATTCGAAAAGAGGCCTGCGAGGAGGGGGTAGACAGTCCGGTGGACGGAAGTCCGCTTACGCCGGCGGATTATGTGCCTCTTACGTGGTCCGGGGAGCTGGAAGAAATCGCCCTGCAGCGGGCGGCGGAGAGCATGATCCTGCAGGATCACATACGGCCCGATGGAAGAGACTGCTTTACGGCGGCTCCGGAGGGAGTCTCCTTTACGACGGAGACGCTGGCCTGGGGATTTGAGAGCGCCCGGGAGGCCCTGGAGGGCTGGTACTCCGAGAAAGCCTCTTACCTGAATGCGGACGGAAAACCCGCCGGCCACTACATGGCGCTGATCAACCCGCAGAGCCGCTGTGTGGGGATCGCGGGACTTGGCGCGCCTTATCAGAGAAGGGCCTGCGCGGGCGCCTTCGGGGAGGAGGCAGCCGCGGGGGAGACGGCTATACAAAAAGAGAAATCCACGGAGGAAGACCGGATGATCCCGGTGCGGCGCGACCTGCTGCCCGCGGTCTTGCATAGGGCCTTGGAAGTTACGGCGGGGCGGATCCTCAGGGCCGCGGTATTTTGACAGAGTATGCGGGAACAAGCGGAGAGAATGTATGCATGAGATGAGCTATGTTGTGCGGATCGTCAGCCTTGCGCTGAGGAAGGCACAGGAGAACGGGGCCGCAGAAGTGAAGAGCCTGACGGTTTTAGTGGGAGAGATGACGGACATCGTGCCGGAGTATCTTCATAAGTACTATCCCGACGCGGTAAAGGGAACGATCATGGAGGGATCGGTCCTGAAAACAGAGACAGATCCCGTGAAGATCCGCTGCGGCGGCTGCGGGAGGATCTACCACCCGGAAAAGGCCAATTCCTATGCCTGCCCCGTCTGCGGGAGCACCGAGGGAGAGATCTGCGGCGGCCGCGGGCTGAGTATCCGGGAGCTTGAGATCGAAGCGTAAGGATGTTCAATATAATGTTTAAAAGGTATTTATATAAGAACTATCAGTAAAATTCAGAGTAATCTGAATTTTTTTTGATGGAAAAAGACTAAAAAAGACAAGACATTTAAGGAAAAGAGGTCTATAATACCGTTTGGCTTGATTGACATTTAATTAACTAATACGTATCAGGCAGAAAGGGTAACACGTATGGCAATACCTGTGTTTTTAATCCTGTTCCCGCTCCTTTGCGCGCCGGTGATGTATCTGATCACCAACAACCGGCTGCGGGCTTATGTCACATACGGCGCGGCCGCGGTCATCATGGCCGCCACCATCGCGCTGACAGTGTTCTGGGTGAGAAACGGGGCAGTTCCGGTCCAGCTCTATAAAGAGACTGCGCTGGCGGATCATATCATCCTTATCGCGGAGATCCTGCTCATGGTGCTGGTCACGGCCTTGTGCTTCAGGCACAAGAAATACTGGATCAGTCTTCTCTCGATCGTTCCCACACTCATGATCGCGCGTCAGGAACTGACGGGCACAAAGCCCATGACCCTGTGTCACATTTATATCGACCATCTCGCGGTCCTGATGTGCCTGATCATCGGCATTGTGGGGTCCCTGATCGTGATCTACGCGGCCGGCTATATGTACGGCTATCACCGGCACAGGAAGGATATCCGGGATAACAGAAGATACTTCTTCATGCTGCTCTTTATCTTTCTGGGGGCCATGTTCGGTTTTGTGCTCTCCGAGAGCCTTCTGTGGATCGACTTTTTCTGGGAAGTGACCAGCGTGTGCTCCTTTTTGCTGATCGGCTATACCAAAGAGCCGGAAGCCATCAACAATTCCTTCCGGGCTCTGTGGATGAACCTTCTGGGCGGCGTCGCGCTGGCTGCGGGCATTATATATTTTGAAACATCCGTAAACTGCGTGTCCCTTCACAAACTGATCGAATACGCGCAGCTGGGCGTACTGCCCGCCGTGATCGCCGTGGCGCTGGTCGCCTTCGCGGCGCTGACCAAGGCGGCGCAGCTTCCCTTCTCCACATGGCTGATGGGAGCGATGGTCGCGCCCACCCCTTCCTCGGCCCTTTTGCACTCCGCAACCATGGTCAAGGCGGGAATCTACATTCTCTTCCGTCTTGCGCCCGCCATGGGAAATACGGCGACCGGGAACGTGGTCGTCTTTATCGGCGGCTTCACCTTTTTTGCCGCTTCGATCATGGCCATTTCCCAGAGCGACGGCAAAAAAGTGCTGGCCTTCTCCACCATCTCAAACCTGGGCCTGATGACGGCCTGCGCGGGCGTCGGCGCCCATGAAACGGTGTGGGCGGGGATCTTCCTCATGATGTTCCACTCGGTCTCCAAATCGCTCCTTTTCCAGGACGTGGGAGCCACCGAGAACGCGACGGGAAGCCGTGACATCGAGGATATGCACGGCCTTCTCTACCGGCTGCCCATGCTGGGCTTTTATATGTTTATCGGTATCGCGGCCATGTTCCTGGCCCCCTTCGGAATGCTGATCTCCAAGTGGTCGGCACTCAAGGCGGCCGTGGACAGAAGCAATATCCTTCTGGTGCTGTTCATCACCTACGGTTCCGCCACCACCAGCTTCTACTGGACCAAGTGGATGGGAAAGATCATCAGCCGAAGCCACGAGACAGGAGAGCGGATGGATGAGACTGTCACGGGCAAGAGCGAGAAACTGTCCCTGACCCTCCACGCCGGCATGATGATCGCCCTGTGCGTCCTCATGCCCTGGCTATCCACCCATTTCGTGGATCCGCTCCTGGTGGAGATGTTCGGAAAGTTCGCCAATGTGCTGCCGGGCACGATCCTGGTCATGATGGTGCTGATCATGTGTCTGGTATTCGCGATTCCCGTGCCCGCCTACCTGTATGCCAAAAAGCAGCAGACCAACTACAAGCTCAACTATATGAGCGGCATCAATACGGGCAACAACAATGCCTTCGTCGATTCCTTCGGCGAGGAGAAGAAGCTCTGGCTGTCCAATTACTATTTTGACAGGCTGATAAGGCCGGACAAGATGATGGCCTACTGCCAGCTGATCACGGCGGCTGTGCTGATCGTCATGCTGAGCTTCATTCTGGGAGGTGTACTGGCATGAGTATCAAAGCAGTGATCATGGTAATTTCATACATTATCCTGGCACCTTTTGCCGGCGGCCTCATGGAAGGCCTTGACCGCAAGATCAGCGCCAGAATGCAGGGAAGGATCGGCCCGCCCGTTCTGCAGCCCTTCTACGATGTCAGAAAGCTTATGAATAAGCAGGTAGTCGCCATCGGCGTGCTGCAGCTGGCACTTCTGTTGTGCTATCTGACTCTGATGATCTTTACGGGCGCCATCTTCTTTGCGGGGAGCGACCTGCTCATGTGCCTGTTCGTACTCTCCACGGCGTCCACGTTCATGTATTTTGCGTCAGTGGTGACCAGTTCGCCCTATAACACCATAGCCTCCTCCAGAGAGCTGATCCAGATCATGACCTACGAGCCCGCCGTACTTCTGGCAGGCGTCGGCTTCTATCTGGTGGACGGGACCTTCAGCGTGGCCGGGATCGCCGCCAGCGATACGGTTATGCTGACCAGGACGCCCGGCCTGTTCGCGTCCTTTGTCCTGATCCTTCTCATCAAGATGAGAAAATCACCCTTTGACGTCTCCACGTCCCACCACGCCCACCAGGAGCTGGTCATGGGCGTCAAAACAGAGATGGGGGCACAGAACCTGGCGATCTTTACGATCACGGAGTGGTATGAGACCACGATCCTGATGGGCATCGTGGGACTCTTTGTGGTAACGTCCAACCCGCTCAGCTATGTGGGGGCTGCGCTTTTGTGCGCGGCGGTCTACTTCTTCCTGATCATCGCCGACAACGCCTGCGCGCGGGTCAAATGGACGCAGATGCTGCAGGTCACGTGGCTGTTCACGCTGTTTGCGTCGGGTGTCAATCTTCTGATCCTGATGCTGATCCGCTGATGTCCTGCGCCGGACAAAAGAGGGCAGGATCGGAAGGAAGCGGCGCACAGTGCCGCAAACGGGTTTTTATCGAATCAGTCTTAATCGAACTAGTCTTAATCGAATCAGTCTTAAGTGAATTAGTCTTAATCGAAGAGGAAAAGGATATACATTATGGGTAAAGTTAAGAAGTCTCCCTGGGTCCTGCACTACGACGGCAGCAGCTGCAACGGCTGCGACATAGAAGTGCTTGCCTGCATGACCCCGGTCTATGACGCGGAGCGGTTCGGCATTATCAATACGGGAGATCCGCTGCAGGCGGACATTTTCCTGATCACGGGCGGGATCAATACGCAGAACCAGGCGGTTGTCCGCCAGCTCTATGATCAGATGCCGCGCCCCAAGGTGGTGGTGGCTGTGGGGACCTGCGCCTGCACGGGCGGGATCTTCAAGGAATGCTACAATATCCTGGGCGGAGCGGACACGACCCTGCCGGTGGACATCTATGTGCCCGGCTGCGCCGCAAGGCCTCAGGCCATCATCGACGGCCTTGTGCAGGCCATCGAGCTGTTCCAGAAGAGAAGCAACAAGCACGACGCCATCGAGCGCAGGCACAAGGAAGAGGAGGGCAAAAAAGCACATGGTAAAGTGTCCGGAGAATGAACTGATCAAGATTGAAAAAGGCGAGCTGCTCTCCAAATGCATGGAGCTCAAAAAGAGCGGACTGCGGTTTTCCCAGGCCTGCGCGGCCTTCTACGAGGGCAATTATGAGCTGAGCTATTCCTTCGCGGATGACCAGACCTATGAGTATAAGACCCTTCGCCTGACGGCGGGACTTAAGGAGGAGATCCCCAGTGTTACGGATATCATTCCCACGGCGGTCTTTTATGAAAACGAGATGGCGGAAATGTACGGCGTGAAGATCAATATGATCAGCCTGGACTATAAAAACAGGCTCTATCGTATCACGGAAGAGGCGCCGCTTCTTCCTAAAGAAGCAAAGGAAGCAAAAGAGGAAAAAAGCGCCGCACAGGGAAGTGAAGCCGGGAAGGAGGAGGCCTGATATGGGTAAAGTCAGCGTAGTTCCTTTCGGACCGCAGCATCCGGTGCTGCCGGAGCCGATCCACCTGGATCTGGTCCTGGAGGATGAAAAAGTGATCGAGGCCGTCCCTTCCATCGGATTTGTCCACAGGGGACTGGAGAGCCTTATTGTGAAGAAGGATTATAATGAGATGGTCTATGTGGCCGAGAGAACCT
Source organism: uncultured Lachnospiraceae bacterium (assembly GCA_902781325.1). Classification (GTDB taxonomy): domain Bacteria; phylum Bacillota; class Clostridia; order Lachnospirales; family Lachnospiraceae; genus CAG-791. Next base: position 11,907 of record CACZJD010000032.1, on the reverse strand, counting down.
GCGGGATCTGCAGCTTCGGACACGGGATGGGCTATGTGGAGGCAGTGGAGAAGATCATGAACGTGGAGATCCCCGCCCGGGCCCGGTACCTCAGGACCATCTGGATGGAACTGTCCCGCATGCACAGTCACCTTCTGTGGCTGGGACTTCTGGCGGACGCTTTCGGCTATGAGAGCCTGTTCTATCACTGCTGGAGGATCCGCGAGCAGGTCCTGGATATGATCGAGGAGTCCACCGGGGGAAGAGTGATCTTCTCCGTCAATAAGGTGGGCGGCGTTATGAAGGATATAGACGCGCAGATGCTGGGCAGGTTCGTGGAAAAACTCGGCGATGTGGAGGAGCAGATCTGCGCCATCAGAAAGAATTTCCTGGGCGACAGGACCGTGCAGATGCGCCTGTGCGGCGTCGGCGTCCTCACAAAGAAGCAGGCCCATGACCTGGGCTGCGCGGGTCCCTTCGGCAGAGCCAGCGGCATTGCGACGGACATGAGGATCCGGGGATACGGCGCTTACGCGGATCTGGATTTTGAACCCATCATCCGCACCGACGGGGACAGCTACGCCCGCTGCGCCTGCAGGATCGATGAGCTCCTGCAGTCCATCGACCTGATCCGCCAGGCGGCGGCAAAGATTCCGGCCGGAGATCTGTCCGTGCCGGTAAAGGGAAATCCCGACGGGGAGTACTTCATGCGGATCGAGCAGCCCAGAGGCGAGGCGGTCTACTATGTGAAGGGGAGCGGCAAGCCCTATCTGAACCGGCTCAGGATCCGTACGCCCACCTTCGCAAACCTGGCGGGTCTGTGCGAGACCCTCAAGGGCGCCGACTACGCGGATGTGCCGATCCTGGTGCTGACCATTGATCCCTGCATCAGCTGCACAGAGCGGTAAGGGCGGGAAAGGAGCACAAATGTCTACAATATTGAATTTCACGGGCACGCTTCTCAAAAATCTTGTGAGCAAGCCCGTCACCAAGAATTATCCCGAGGAGCCGGCGGTCTATCCCGAGCGCTCCCGCGGCCATATCGTGATCGATGTCGACCAGTGCATTTCCTGCGGACTGTGCGTCAGAAGCTGTCCGCCCCGATGCATCAAGGTGGACAAGAACGAGGGGACATGGACCATTAACCGCTTTGACTGTATTGCCTGCGGCTACTGCGCCTCCAAGTGCCCCAAAAAGTGCTTGTCCCTTGTTCCCGGCTACCAGAAGCCCGGGCGGTCCAAGGCGGCGGTAACCTATAAAAAGTCCGCCGAGGTCATGGAAGCGGAGAGAAAGAAGGCCGAGGAGATGGCACAGAGAAAGGCCGCGGCGGTCAAGGCGGCCGGAGAGAAGAAGGCGGCCGCGCAGACGGGCGGTCAGGCGGCAGGCGCGGCGGCTCAGGTACAGGCGGCTCAGGCACAGGCGGCAGCGCCCGTTAAGGCGCCTTCGGAAAATCAGTGAGGGCAGGAAAATATGTGTGTGGCAATGCCCGGAAGGGTGCTGTCCGTCGGCGGACGGACAGCCCTGGTGGATTTTAACGGAAACCGAGTGGAGGCCAGGACCGGCCTGGTAAAGATAGAGCCCGGGGATAATGTGCTGGTGCACGCCGGCTGTATTTTGCAGAAGGTGTCGGACCGGGAGATGGAAGAGCTGAACGGGATGCTGAAAGAGATGGACGAACTCCTGTGAGAAATATGGATCTCGAAAAGATTAAAAAATATTTAAAAGAGTATAGCGGCCCGGAACTGAAGATCATGGAAGTCTGCGGCAGTCATACCGGGGCGATCGCCAAAAACGGCATTCCCGGCCTTCTGTCCGACAGGATCCGCCTGATCTCAGGTCCGGGCTGTCCCGTCTGTGTCACGCCGTCCTCTTATATCGACAGGCTGATACAGCTGTGCCTGACGCCCGGGACCTGTGTGGTGACCTTCGGGGACCTGATGCGGGTGCCCGGAAGCAGGATGAGCCTGCAGCAGGCCGCGGGAATGGGCGGACGGGTGAAGATGGTGTATTCCCCCATGGACGTCTTTCCCCTGGCCGGCCGGGAGCCCGAAACCTGCTTCGTCTTCGCGGCGGTGGGATTCGAGACCACGGCGCCGGTCTATGCCCTGATGGTCAGAGAGATCCTGGAGGAAGGAATCGGGAACATAAAGCTTCTGACGGCCCTGCGCACCATGCCGGGGATCATCGACCGCATGTGCGCGGCGGGCGCGGACATACAGGGCTTTCTTGCCCCCGGCCATGTGGCCGTGGTGACGGGGAGCCGGGCCTTTGAGCCCCTGGCGGCAAAATACGGCCTGCCCTTTGCCGTCGCCGGATTTACGGGACCGCAGATCCTGGCGGCTCTTGGCGGCATTGTCAGGACCTGTGAAGAGGCGAGGAAGGGCAAAGCGGCGGGCCGCGTCATGAACTTTTACCCTTCCGTGGTGACGAGGGAGGGCAATGAGGAGGCTCAGGCCCTGGTGGATCGATATTTTGCCGTATCGGACGCGGTCTGGAGGGGCATGGGAAATGTGACCGGCTCGGGCCGGATCCTGCGGGAGGAGTACGCCGGGCTGGACGCGGGGAGCGCAGACCTGACAGAGGACCATAAGATCAACGCCGGCTGCTGCTGCGACCGGGTCCTGATGGGAAAGATGCGGCCCTCGGAGTGCCCCCTGTTTCAAAAGGTCTGTACGCCCCTTCATCCGCAGGGCGCGTGTATGGTCTCCACAGAGGGAAGCTGTTATACTTATTACAGTAATCACCGCGAATAGACAGGGCGGACTTAAGAGAAGGGGAAGGACAAGATATGCTGCAGTCAGGCATGATCACAATGGAACACGGGAGCGGCGGCCAGGCCACGGGAGAGCTGATCGGAGAGGTCTTTGCGTCTGCATTTGACAGCGAAGTGCTCAACCGGATGGAGGACAGCGCGGTGGTGCCCGGCAGCGGGAGAATCGCGGTGACCACGGACAGCTTTGTCGTCACGCCCCTGGTCTTTCGAGGCGGTGACATCGGCAGGCTCTGCGTCTGCGGAACGGTCAACGATCTGCTCATGCGGGGGGCTGTGCCCAGGTACATTACTTGCGGATTTATCCTGGAGGAGGGCCTTGAGATCTCCCTGCTCGGGCAGGTCGTGAAGAGCCTGGCGCAGACAGCCCGGGAAGCCGGTGTGGAGGTCATTGCCGGCGACACCAAGGTCGTGGAGGGAAACGGCGGCCTCTACATCAATACCACGGGAGTGGGATTTGTGCCGGAGGGCGTCGATATTGCCGCGGCCAATGCAAAGGCCGGCGATGCCATTCTGGTCTCGGGCACCATGGGCGACCATCACGCCGCCATCCTGGCAGAGCGCCTTCAGATCCAGACTGAGATCGAAAGCGACTGCGCCCCGCTGGGAGAGATGGTAAGAGGCCTGGTGGAAGGCGGCATCCGGGTCCGCACACTGCGGGACATTACCCGGGGAGGCCTGGGAACGGTGCTGAAGGAACTGGCAGAGGCGTCGGGAAAGTGCTTTGTGCTTGAAGAGAGCGCCATCCCGGTGTCCGCGGCAGTCCGGGATTTCTGCGGGCTTTTGGGACTGGACCCCCTCTATATGGGAAACGAGGGAAAGCTGGCGGCTGTGGTGCCCGCGGAGCAGGCCGGGGAGGCGCTGGAGATCTTAAGGCGCTCCCCCTACGGCAGCGGAGCCGCCGTGATCGGCCGCGTGGAAGAGGCATCCGAAAACGCGAAGGCGGGGGAACTTCTGATGAAGACGCCCCTGGGCGGAGTCCGGAAACTGACGATCCTGCAGGGAGAGGGGCTTCCCAGGATCTGCTGACCGCAGGTGCTTTTGACACAGGGATCCGGACAGATCCGGCCGGGCGATATTTTGACGGAGGGGATGGTATGGACTACAAACTTAGGAGACTGGACAGGACGCTGGCGAGTCCGGGCAAGGTACTGGAGTTTTACAGAGACCGGGTGCAGCTGCCGGACGGGCAGCAGGAGAACTGGGATTTCGTGCATCACAAGCGGGGAGGCGGCGCCTGTGTCGTTCCGGTGCTGCCGGACGGCCGGATCCTGCTGATTCACCAGTACAGACCGGCGGTGGACCGGGAGACGACGGAGCTGCCGGCGGGCGCTTTTGACATGGATGATCCGGACTTCTCCATCACGGCTTCGAGGGAACTGGAGGAGGAGACGGGATACCGCTGCGGGAAGATAAGCCGGCTGGTGCGCCTGGATACGGCGATCGCCTGGTGCGATGAGAAGGTGGAAGTCTACCTGGCTGAGGACCTGACAAAGAGCGGCAGCCAGAATCTGGATGAGGCGGAGGAGATCGGCCTGGAGGCGATCCCTGTGGAGGAACTCAAAAGGAGGATATTTGCCGGGGAGATCCGCGACGCCAAGACTGTGGCGGGGATCCTGGCCTATCTGGCGGTGCTGTCAGACCGCGGGGAGTGACAGCAGGCGCCGGACTTAAAATCTGCTTTTATGGCAGGTGAGATATAGGATCTGGTACTCGAGGGAGGCACTGTGCAGGAAGCGCAGGCCTCCTTTTACGCGCTCGTCGTCGAGGTTGGAGAAGGGGTCGTCGAGGACCAGGAAGGGCTTCTCAACCGGGTACATGGCGTCGATCATGGCCATGCGCCGGCACAGACTGATCAGGTCCCGTGTGCCCTCGCTCATGAGGGAGGGATCCCTGGGAAGTCCTTCTTCCATGACGGCGATGGAGAAGTCGGCATCGGTCCTGACTGAATCCGCGGACTGACCCGTGAGCATGCTGTAGTAGCGGCTGAAGGAGCGGAGGAAGGGATTCATATAGCGGGAGGTGAAACTGTTTCTCGCCTCTTCGAGATAGGAGAGGGTCCTGCCGCAAGTGTCGTATTGCTCCCTGAGGGCGCTGATCTCGTCCTGAAGGTCCGGAATGAGGGACGCGGACACCTTGCAGTTCCCGATCATTTCGGTGAGTTCGGCGGACTGTGCGCGAACTTCCTGCAGTCGGGCCCGGCAGTCTTCCTCCTGCCTGTCATATTCCGACAGGATTCCGGCGGCCTCAGAGACGATCTGTCCCTGTGTGCAGGAGGCGGCGGCTGCTTCCTGTGCTGTCTCAGCTCTGTCAAGCTTGCGCCGCAGAGCCTCACATAAGGCTTTCTGTTCCCTGAGCAGGGCCCTGTTCTCCGCCAGTTTCCTGCTCAGCGCGTTGAGGTAGCTGCTGTGCTGTTTCTTTTCTTCGCGAAGCCGCAGGATCTCATCTGTTTCCGGATCCTCTCCATTGATCCGACCGCTCTGCCAAAACATCGCGCCGCCTGCAGCCAGAAGAAGGACAGGAAGGACAGCCATAGGTGCCGGAAGAATGCCGGAAAGGCACAGAACCAGGAATATGACAGCTGATGCGGAGGCCAGACCGGCGCCGGTTCGCATGACATCGGCCTGTTTTTGCCGTTCCCGGGTCTCTTCGAGGAGCTCCCGCTGCAGATCTTTTTTGACCCGGAGATATTCCTGCCGCTCTTTCTGTCCGCGGCGCTGAATACTGCGGTCCTTATCAATGAGCAGGGCAAGCTTCTTCTCAGAATTCTCCAGCTGTTCCTGTATCCTGCTGTCCTTCCTGGGACGGGCTGCAGCGGGCTTTTCGGTAACGGAGAGAGCGTACTGCTGCCTGTGTGCGCGGACGCTTTCAAGTTCAGCAGTCAGCGAACGCTCTTTTGCCGCGCATTCCTCAAGCTGTGCCGTTAACAGGGGAAGCTTAGCTTCATCTGCCTTAAGGACAACGAGCCTGTCTTCCTTTTTCCTGATCAGTCCGCTGGCGCGGTCCGGGCGAAGGCGCTCCATTTCCCGGCTCAGCCGCTTTACCGCGGCGTCGTATGCGGGGAAGTCATCCGGCTGCGAGGAGAGATCTCCGATCTTGGCCTGGATCGAAGTAGTCGCGGAGGTCTCGTGGTCGCTCTGGGACCAGAAAACCGTGCGCCGGAAAGAGTCCCGGTCGATCCCGAAGAGCTCTTCCCCCGTGTTCCCGCTGAAATCGCTGCTGGGAAGCCCGGTCTCTTCATCGTAGAGGGCAAAGGTATCTTCCTTCCTCCGTGCTCCGAAAGTCCTGAGCATGCGGTAGGTCTTTTCACCCCGGGACCAGGTCACAGACCCTCCGTAGACGCCGCCTCCCCAGGGGCGGAAGCGCAGGCGCTCGTTTCCGTCCTCACTTCTGCGGTTGTCGCCGTCAAACCCGTAGAACATCACTTTGAGGAAATCGGCGAAGGTCGACTTTCCCCAGCCGTTTTCGGCGAACAGGACACTGAGCCCGTCCTCGAAATAATATGTAAAATCTTTGAGTTTGCCGAAATTCTCTATATGGCAGGAAATTAGTTTCACGGGCAGATGCTCCTTATTTGTCTGTCAAAACAGTGATTCCCCCAGAAGGGCCCTAAGGCCGCAGCGAAGGATCTTTGTCCGCTCCCGGCCGTCCAGGCCGTCCGCGGCGTTCACCACGCGCACGAACTCTCCCTTGAGGGTCGCGTCGCAGAGGAAATCCTCGCTGTGGATCACCGGCTCGGTGCAGTCCTTGAGTTCAAAATAGTGATAGCGCCCCTCCCACTCCTTCATAATAAAGGCGGCGTCAGGACTGCAGCTGTATTCCAGCTCCCCTGTGAGTGAAAGACGCACGAGATCATCGCCGGATGCGGGGGAAGCCTCAAGGACCCCGGAGATCCTCCCGTAAACTTCTGTATCGGAGCAGCAGCCGGTGACCGGGCAGTCGATACTGTAGAGAGTGCGGAGCGCGAAGGGCACGAAGCGGGCCTTAAGAGAATGCGCGCTCCCGTCCGTCTCGATCAGGATAAAACCGCATCGGCCGCACTCATCGAACCCCCTGCCTTCCAGACAGCCGCAGTAGGCGGCACTGCCGCGCTCATCCAGCGCAAAAGAACGATAGCGGTGAAGATGACCGAGAGCCAGGTAATCGATGCCGCGCCCGCGCAGGGCGCTCAGGGGAACAGACTCCGGCTCCGGGGCTGCATAGCCCTCCCGGACCTGGCCGTGAAGCATCACGATGTTAAGGCAGGCCGGGTCCAGGACGGGGGAAGTGAAAGCCGCGGCTGACGGCTCTCTGCCGGTTATGCATACGCGGCGCCCCTGATCCCGGCCGTCAGACAGCTCCCAGCTTGTCCAGTCATCACCGAACAGGCACAGATTATCCGGCTTTGGACGGGCCCTGAACAGCACCGGCCGCTCGTCGTGGTTGCCCCGGAGATAGAAGAAGAGGATATCGCTGTTTCCAAGGATCAGGTCCTCTACAGTTCTCACTGCTAAGGGAGAGGGCGACGCGGTATCAAAGAGATCTCCGCAGATCAGGACCGCGCTGACCGCCTCTTCTCCCGCATAGCGGCAGAGCCGCCGGAACGTGTCCAGCAGCTCTGCCCTTCTCTCCGCAGCCGGGGCCGCGTCATATTTTGTCCGAAGATCTGCGTCCAGATGCAGATCGCTGCAATGAATGATCCTCATGAATACTCTTTCTCCGCTTTCGCGATCAGATTGTCCAGGAAAGCAATGGAATGCTCGTCGCTGAGAATATCGGATTCTATTTCTGTATGATGTCTGCCGATGACCTTATTGACGACATAGTCGTAAAAGAGAGTTCCTACTGCCGGATTCGGATAAGCGTTTGCGATCGTGTTTTTATGCCTGCTCTTACTGTAGATCGGAAAAACGCCGTACTCTCTGTTAATGGCATAGGATATTTCCGGGTAGGGGATCTGCGGTTTCAGAATGTAGTAATTGGCCCAGTCCATCTGCTCCGGACCCTGCAGCGGCGAGCTCATGCGCCTTAGGACGCTCTTCCGGATCAGCCGCAGGAGATTCGCGACCAGAGGAGCGGGGAAGCGGATCGGGGCCTGTACCAGATTCTTCCCCGTGTAATCGATTTCCTCGGAGACCAGGTCCGTGATTATGCCGGTCTTAACAAAGTTCTGAAGTCCCTCGGGATGGCAGATCACGATCTTTCCCATGCGGCTGCCTGCCTGAGTCCGCTGGTCAAGTATTGAGACGGCCATATGGACGAGTGCGTCAAAATCCAGAAAAGCGTACTGGTCGTATGGATCAATGAGTTTCCGAAACATAGTCTCGAAGATTTCTCTGTCCTCCCGGTATTTGACAGATTCGTAAAGAGCCAGCCACATTTCTTTCGGAATATCGTCAAAACAGAGATCCGGATGGATCAGGATGGACTTATAAACCCTGTCCAGCTCGTAGTAGGCCTGGTTGGGATTGGCAGGAATGTTCTGATCGGAAGGCATACTGATCTTATCCCGGGTATCGATGGAGAGAAAACGGAAGATGTTGGTTACCTCCTCTGAGCCGAGCCTGCAGACACTGCATTCCCCGGTACCGGAGAACACCATGGCGAAATACTCGGTCCGGCCTCTCACCTCATCCGCGCCTGTACATCTGTGTTCGATCAGACAGAGGCTGCTGTGGTCTGTCCAGAAGCGGCGTGTGACCCCGGTCGTATCGATGCGGTAATCCAGAACGCTCGAAAGCAGAGGCAGAACATCTGAAAAGAGACGGATATTAAAACTCATTGCCGCCTTATCCTCTATATCATGGTTCATCATCAGTCCGGCGGTCCGCCCGGACAGGTAGTGACGCACCCGGACCCTGACACCGCGGGAGGAGCTCAGGATATTCTCCAGGAGTTTGACTATGCGGGCGATGGTCAGGACACTCCTGGAATACGAGTATTCACGGGAAGTGAAGTTTTCTGCCGTCAGTGTGCAGTTGTAGATCGTAATGGCAAATTCGTGTTCCTGCGACAGAACTTCCTCCGCGTATTCCCGCTCGATACCAAAGCCTGCCAGCACGCAGGAAATGACCTCCGGTGAGAACATCGCGGCAGAGCCGGATGTATCTATGTATTCGATATTGAATCTGTTAACAGAATACTCGTCGGAAGGCCTGCGTCTTAACAGGTCATTGATCAGCCGGTCATAGCCGGACAGATCCGAGCCGGAAGCAGGCGGCGTCCCGTGGCCGAGACGGGAGTCAAAGAGGGAAGCGTCCGTCTCATTCATATCAAGAACTTCCTTGATCCTTCTGACATTCTCGTTGGTAAACCTGAAAGGTTCTTTCGCAAAGCGGTAGAACTTCTGCCGGGAGATCCCGACTTGCGAGCAGAATTCATTGACGGTAAGTCCTCTTTTCTTTATATTACCGGTTAGAAAAAACAAAAGGTCGTCCATAACTTTAGAAATAAACCTCTGAAATATCAAATAAAAGAATGCGGTATTATGTAAAACTCATAACAATGAAAAGACAAACAGGATTACTATATTATACCATGCCCGCATCCTGTAAGGGAATCGGGAACGCGGAAACAGGCGTCGGGCGCGGATTCTTCCAAAAATAATATACAATGCGTGATACAAATGTTTCAAGAACTAACACGTATTTGGTACATTTGTTGACTGAAATGTCCTGCAATTGTATAATTATTCTGTAACAGGTGAACTATTGACAGAGGGAGGACTGGATGAGCGCGATCCGCAACAAGCAGAGGCTTATTCATCTGTACCGTTATCTTATGGATTATACGGATGAGGACCACCAGGCGACGACAAACGATCTGGTGGATTTTTTAAGGCGGGAAGACGCGAATGCCAGCCGCAAGACAGTGAAGGATGACATTGAGGTCCTGATTGAAGAAGGGATCGACGTCATTGTCTCCAAGAGTTTCTATAACTCCTATTTTGTGGGAAGCCGAACCTTTGAAGTGCCTGAGATCAAACTTTTAGTGGACGGTATAGCGCCCAATAAGTCAATATCGAAGGAGAATAAAGAGAAGCTGATCGGCAAACTTCTCTCCCTGCTCAGTGTTTATCAGGCTGATAAGATTAGGAAGGACCTTAACATCCGGAATAATTCCTGCACGATGAGCGAGCAGATCTATTACAGTATCGACAAGATCACGGACGCGATTTACGAGGACAGACAGATCGAGTTTATCTGCCGCGAACATGTCCGGAACGAGAACAGGCCCGGCAGCAGGGAAGGCAAGCGGGTCGTCATGACGCCTGTGATGATCAGAAACAGTCAGGATCTGTATTATGTATGCGGATTCGGCGCAGGCGGCAAGCGCTTTGAAGTGTACCGCCTGGATCATATAACGCGGACCAAGGTGCTCCCGCAGAAGGGAGATCCGCATGTCTCAGGACCGGAACTCTCCCGTCTGTTGAAAGGCATGTTTGATATGGAGACCGGCACGCTGACGGAAGTGACGCTTGAGTGCGCTGATGAGCTTACGGAAATGATCCGGGAGCGGTTCGGAGAGGGCGCGCAGATCCGCAGGAACAGACAGGACCGGTTTGTTGTCAAGGTACCGGTCATCGTGAGCCCCGCCTTTTACAGCTGGGTGTTCCGATACAGTCCCGGGATGAGGATCATGTCGCCGCAGGGAGTCCGCGAGGAGTACATCAGAAGAGCGAGAGAGGCAGCAGGCCTGACAGCAGAGAGGTAATACATCACAGGGCGGCCGGCGCTTCTTCGCGGGTCATCGGAGCGGGCTTTATGACTGCAGGAATGAAATATTCCTGCAGTTTTTTGCATGTTTGAACAAACCATGGTATATATACTGATATACGAAAAAAAGAAAGACCGCAGCCGGTAAAGAGAACAGCGGCAGGAGCAGGAAGATGGAAGATAAGATTTACGAGATCTATACAGACGATTCGGGCGCCTTCACGGTGGGAGAGATCGTGGCCCGCAACAATGACGACATTGTGTTTAAAGGGATCGATGAGGAGGGGAAGATCAGCGCGTACTACGCCATGCCCCTCAAGACAGTAAAGGACATGATCCCCGACACTCCCTATCTTCAGAAGATCCGCAAGTATATGCAGTATGCGGCCGGGCATCCCTACAGCGGATGGTTTACACTCCCGGAACTTGCGCCGGACCCGGAGAAGCCGGTCCTGAGCCAGGTCCTTCGGACCGCGGAGAGAGAGGACGCCCTGGTCACCGTGTGCAGGATCGGGGATGAGGAACTGCTCTGCGGCTATGTTCGCGGGATCGAGAAGGGCAGGGTCCTTCTGGACTGCGTGGACCCGGAGACAGCACAGGACCTGCCGCAGGTCAGACTGCGGATCAAAGATCTGGAATATGTTGAATACGGCAGCATTGCGAATATGCTTCTGAGGTTTGCGAACAGAAACTGAGAGGTTTTTTATGGATCACGAGACCATGCGTTCCCTCATAGGAACGATCCTTCTGTGGGCAATGGCGATCGCGGCGGCAGCCTGGCTGATCTGGAAGAACCGGGAGTTGATCCGGGAGATCTGCCTGGACGAGAACGGGAAATTCGATCCGCTGGGAGGCCTTGAGAGATATTTTGCCCGGGGCGGACAGGGGGAGGAGCCCGAACCTGACACAGTGACTGCGGACGAGGACTTCATGGCGCTGCTCATGAGGCAGAAAGGAGCGCGGATGGCGGGATTTGATCCGGAGAGGGATCGTATACGGGAACACATCATTTTCCGCGGAAGGGTACAGGGTGTCGGCTTTCGATACCAGGCGATGTATGCTGCAAGGGCGTACGGAGCGACCGGATGGGTGGAGAACCTGCCGGACGGTTCTGTGGAGATGGAGGTGCAGGGGACTCCCGCCGCCATCGGCCGGGTTCTGACTCATCTTCGCAGCGGGCACTGGATCCGCATTGATGATATGGATGTAGAGGAATGCCCCCTTGTTGACGGAGAGCGCGGATTCGGCGTCCGGGGATACTGACAAAAACGAAAAGGAGACAGCAATGCAGGCACAGCTGAGCACACTCTGTTATCTGGAGCGGGGGGATGAGTACCTCATGCTTCACCGGGTGGTGAAGAAGAATGATGTCAATAAAGACAAGTGGATCGGTGTGGGCGGCCATTTCGAGCAGGACGAGAGCCCCGAAGAATGCCTGCTGCGGGAAGTCCGGGAGGAGACCGG
>CACZJD010000031.1 GCA_902781325.1 uncultured Lachnospiraceae bacterium | reverse complement strand
CTGGCCGATTCCGATAACGACGGGAAGCATGCCATAGAAGTAGGAGTCTGTATCGAATGCCAGTGCCAGCGGAACGGACAGGATACCGATAACCAGAGGCAGGTGCTGACCGAGAGCAGCGGGCATGATGCCGGCAACGATGTTAGCAAGGCAGCGGACTACAGACGGAATAGCGTCCGGAGGCAGTTCCATTGTCTTAGCGGAGATAACAGAGCCGTCTGCGCCCATAGAAGATGTAAGGACACCCATCAGGACGGCTGCGCCCATCAGAGTGGAGCACATCATAAGAGCCGGGCCTGCGTGCAGGTTGATGATCTTCTTGTGCATTTTAGCAGTAAAACCGTAGTTCACGAACAGCGCGATCGCCACGCCGAGCATGAAAGGATAGTAGCTGGGGAATACGTCCCAGATCAGCATTACGATAACTGCGAGAGTCAGGGCAATGTTGAAGATGAAAAGGCCGGGGCGCTTGAGCTCATTGTCTTCATCAGCGACAGCAGAATCTGCAACCTTAACTTCTCCCTCTAAATCAGCAAGTTTGCCGTGGAGGCCGGCGCCGCGCGCCTTCTCCTGGATACCGGTCAGTACGGCGTGTGCCAGAGCAAGGACAACACCGAAGACCTGGATGGGAAGGAGTGTCTGCCACAGGCTGCCTGCCTCAATACCGAGAACGGAAGCGGCACGCATTGTGGGACCTGCCCAAGGCATCAGGTTCAGAACGCCCATCGCGAGGACTGCGATACGGAGCATGGAAGTCCTGCGCATGTGCATGCGGTCAAATACGGGCATCATAGCGGGAACGACGATACAGAATGTGGAAGCGCCGCCGCCGTCCAGATGGCCGACCAGAGCGATGATGCAGGTAACGACGCAGACGCCGATGACGTTGTCGCCGACGAAAGTCATCAGTTTACCAATGATGACATCAAACATGCCCGCATCGGTCATGATACCGAAGTACAAGACCGAGAAGACAAACAGAGCAGCGGTAGGTCCGGTGCTCCCGAAACCGCTTTTGATCATCGCGGCGATATTGTCGAATGAATAACGGCCGGTGATGACCAGGATCAGAGCAAGGATCGTAGGCCAGATGATGAATGCGATAGCCGGCTGTGTTTTGCTCTGGAACAGAGTTACAACAATCGCAACGATTGTCAGCAATCCCAAAATACCAACAATAGTATTACTCATAAAGAGTATCTCCTTTCAGTTATTCCGTCGGCACGCGGGTATTCCGGCCCCGCTCGCCGACACATTTCCCCTCAGTAAAAAGCTTAATAAAGCGATTTGGAATTATTCGGCAGGTTTGACCTGGCGAACAACGTCCATGATGGTGCCGTCACGGGCTTCGATGATACCGACGATGCGGTCGCCGAATTCTACGGGATCAGGCTCACCGACGATGGAATACGCGATGTCGCGAAGTTCTTCGATGGTCTTGAGCGGTACGCAGTCCGCTTTGCGGAGGCACTCCAGCAGATCATGACGGTTAGGGTTGACAGCTACGCCGTAGTCTGTGACTACGATGTCCACGCTCTCGCCGGGAGTGGTCACGGTCGTGACTTCCGAGCAGATCGCAGGGATACGGCCCTGCAGAAGCGGGCAGATGACGATGGTGCACTTAGCGCCCTGAGCGGTATCAGGATGTCCGCCCTGCGCGCCGGTGATGACACCGTCGGAGCCTACCACTACGTTGCAGTTGAAGTGAACGTCAACCTCAAGGGATGCCAGAATAACATAGTCAAGTTTGTTGACGAACGCGCCCTTGTTGAAAGGATTCGCGTAAGCACCTGCAGTGATGCGGTGGTGAGCCGGGTTGATGACATTGTTGACTGCGTCAAGGTCGAAAGCCTGCGTATCCATCAGAACACGGACCATGCCCATATCCAAAAGGTCGCACATGGGCTTTGTCAATCCGCCTACGCCAAATCCCATCTTGATGTTGCGCTCTTTCATGATGCGGGTCAGGGAGATGGTCGAAGCGATGGAAGCTCCGCCAACGCCGGTCTGATAGGAGAAACCATCCTTGAAGTAAGGAGTGTTCACAACGACCTGCGTGCAGTATTCAGCCATCATCAGCTTGCGCTGATCGGTAGTGGGTTTCGCTGCGCCTGTGGCGATCTTCTCAGGGATACCGATAGCGTCCACAACGACAACACAGTCAACCTTGGTCATGGAGATGTGTGCCGGGAAGTTCGGGAAAGGTACCAGGCAGTCAGTGATCGCTACTACATACTCAGCACAGTCGCCGTCGACATGGGAGTAACTCAGAACGCCGCAGTTGGTCTTGCCGCCGACACCGCGGAGGTTGCCGTAATCATCGGATGTGGGAGCGCCGATGAACGCGATATCAACCTTTGTCTCACCCGTTACCAGAGAGCGGACACGTCCGCCGTGGCTGCGCATGATCGCAAGGCCCTTGAGCTTGCCGTTGGAGATCGCTTCACCGATCTTGCCGCGGACGCCGGAGGCCTCAATGCGGGTGATGGTGCCGTCTTCGATCATGGGAACAAGGGCTTCGTGAGCTTTGCCCAGAGAAGTGGCTGCCAGTGTGATGTTCTTAAGACCCATGTCGTGAATCTCCTTCATGACCATGTTGACGATCAGGTCGCCTTCACGGAAATGATGGTGGAAACTGATGGTCATGCCGCTGTGAGCTTTACATTTGATCAGCGCCTCACGGATGTCCTTGCACATTTTGCTGTGCTGATTGTCCATTACAGGACGGATAATGGGAGCCTGTCTTCTGAAAGGCACGCCATTTTTATAATTATTGCCCTGAAAGGGCTCTTTCCCCGTTGCTCTGAGGATTTCATCGGGAATTTCCCGACCGACTGCATTTCTCATATCACAAATCTCCTTACGCTCTTAGTAGCGTGGTGACAGATTGCAGAGCAATCTGCAAAGGAGAGCTCGCTATGAATGAATAACATTACAGCTCTCCTTTATAAACGCCGGATGCTTTGGCGAGCGCGAGAGTGCGCTTTGCGCCGTCATAGAAAGCGATGTCGATCATCTTGCCGTCAACGGTGAAGACGCCGATGCCCATTGCCTTCTTGGTGTCGATTTCGCGAACGACCTTCTCAGCGAAGATGATGTCCTTCGGCTTGGGAGTGTAGATGTCGTGCACGATCGGAATCTGTCTGGGATTGATGATACTCTTGCCGTCAAATCCCATGGTGTGGATGGTCTCAACATCCTTGCGGAAACCATCCATGTCATTCAGATTCGTGTAGACAGTGTCAAAACACTGTTTGCCTGCGGCGCGTGCCGCAATGATCATGTGCTGGCGTGCGCCCATGAGCTCGACGCCTGTGCCGGAGATAGAGGTCTGAAGGTCCTTGGTATAATCGCCGCCTGAAAGAGCGATACCAAACAGACGGGGAGAAGCCTCGCAGATCTCAAGAGCGTTCAGAACGCCCTTAGCGGACTCAAGAGCCGCCATGATCAGCGTGCGTCCGTCCTCGATGCCGAATTCCTTTTCAGCTGCGATTACGGCAGCTTCCACTCTTTTGACATCTTCAGCGGTCTCGGTCTTAGGAATACGGATCGCGTCGCAGCCGCCTGCTACGGAGCAGCGAATATCTTCTTCCCAAAGATCGGAATCAAGACCGTTGATACGAACAACGCGCTCTACGCCGCGGTAATCGATCTCCTGCAGCGCGTGATAGAGTGAATAACGGGCTGCGTCCTTTTCGCGTTCCGCTACCGCGTCCTCAAGATCCAGCATGATCGAATCGGGTCCGTATACATAGGGATCCTTGATCAGGCCGGGTTTCTGGCAATTCAGGAACATCATGCTCCTGCGAAGTCTTTTCAGGTTTGGATTCATCTGATGGCACCTCCCCAAGGTAAACCGCCCTTGATGTCGTTGCTGCGGTAGATAGCGCATTCAACTCTCGCTTTGATGGTGCAGTCGAGAGCGCCCTTATCTACAACGGTCAATTTGACATCATTGACGTCAAGACGTTTCAGGGTATCATAGATCACTTTGCGGATCTGCCTGCCGTACTGGCGGATGACTACGCTGACTGTTACCATGCAGTCACTGGATTCCAGAGTGCCGGCAACCGCTGACTTTTTGATATCCATTTGACATTTCTCCTTTCCCCTAAGATTGGATAAACTTAATGTTGCTACATTAATATAATTACATAGTTCACCATAATCTTCAAATACTGATTTGAGAATAAGAATATAGTATTTATATTATATCTTGGTATTTGGATTTTACATGCTATACTTATTTCGGAGATAGAACAAAAAAGCGAAATAACATAGGATAATGTGATGTTATTTAATGTTAAAAAAGGAGATTTTCCATGAATATAAAACAGGCGCAGTACATTCAGACCATCGCCAATGAAGGAAGCATAACGGCAGCTGCCAAAAAATTGTATATAAGCCAGCCGTCCCTGAGTCAGATGGTCCGCCAGGTGGAGAAAGAACTGGGAGTAACGCTGTTCGACCGGACCTCTCTGCCGCTGCGGCTCACCTACGCGGGGGAGAAATATCTGGAGTGCGCGCACGCGATGATCGTCGCCAATGACCGTCTGGAAAACCAGCTCCAGGATATCCGGCAGGAGAACAGCGGGCACCTGCGCCTGGGGATCAGCGTGCAGAGGGGAATGAGGATCCTGCCTCTGGCAATGCCGAAATTCATTGCCCGCTATCCCAATGTCTCGCTGGAGCTGCGGGAGACGGGCTCCGTGAGAATGGAAGACCTTCTGCGGTACGGCGAGATCGATCTTGCCTTTGCAGCCCTGGAGTCCACCAGCGCCCGGTTTGACTACAGACTGATCGAGAAAGAGACGACAGGAATACTGGTGGGCAGATCCTCGAGACTTGCGGAGCGGTTTGAGTCCGGAACTGCGATCCAGCTTAAAGAGGCGAAGAACGAGCAGTTTGTGAGTCTCAAACAGGGACACAGTATCAGGGTGGTGCAGGATCAGCTGTTCCGGCAGCTTGACATTGACCCCAAGATCCTGATGGAAGTGGATTCCCTCGAGATGGCCAAGCGGGTCACGGTATCCTGCGGAGCGTGTATGCTGTGCCCGGATATCTATTTTGACGAAACTGTTATAAAGCAAGGAGTGTTTTACCCGCTCAAAGGAGTTGAAAATCACCGGCATTTCTATGCGTGCTGGAGAAAGGGAGAGAATCTGCCCAGATATGCGGAAGATCTCATTGAGATCGTGACCGGCGTACTGGATGGCAGAAGGGCATGGGAGATCTGATCAATGACCGGCTTTCTCTGCCGGCAGCGGATGATATAGGATGTTGACATCTTTTTGACATGATACGATAATAGTGCAAAAGGGGAGCTTGCCGGAGCAGGCTGAGAGGGCGCTTTGATCAGTGCCGACCCTGTAACCTGATTTGGATAATGCCAACGTAGGGATGCGGAGATAGTTGATTGTTGAGCGGACATACTAAGGCAGTATGTCCGTTTTGTTTTTGCAGCAATATCTGAAGCCGCAGCAACCGGGCAGGACCTGAACCGACAAGGAGGAAACAAAAATGCTTGGAAAGTATCTGGACGAAGTGAGAAAAAAGACACCTCTGGTGCACAACATCACCAACTATGTGACTGTTAACGACGTAGCCAACATCCTGCTGGCCTGCGGGGGAAGCCCCATCATGTCTGACGAGCCGCGGGACGTGGAAGACATTACGTCGATCTGCGGCGGCCTCAATATCAATATCGGCACGCTCAATAAGAGAAGTATCAAGGGCATGAAGAAAGCCTGCCGCAAGGCGCAGGAACTGGGTCATGTCACGCTTCTTGATCCTGTCGGAGCGGGCGCGAGCGCTCTTCGCACGGAGACGGCGGCGCAGCTCATGGAGATGATCCGTTTTACAGTGATCCGCGGAAATATCTCTGAGATCAAGGCGCTGGCGCTGGGAAGCGGCACGACCAAGGGCGTCGATGCGGACATCGCGGATGCGGTGACAGAGGATAATCTGGATGACGCGGTCCGCTTCGTAAAAGACTTCGCGGCAAAGACGGGTGCTGTTGTCGCAGTGACCGGCGCGATCGACCTTGTGGCGGACGCGGAGAGATGCTTTGTGATCCGCAACGGCAGGCCCGAGATGGGCAGGATCACCGGAACCGGCTGCCAGCTGTCCGGTATGATGACGGCATTCGTGGTGGCGAATCCGGATAATGCCCTGGAGGCGGCCGCCGCGTCTGTCTGCGCGATGGGCCTTGCGGGAGAGATCGGATACTCCCACCTCGCTTCCTATGAGGGCAATTCCACATACAGAAACCGCATTATCGACGCGATCTGCAATATGGACGGCAAGTGCCTCGACGAGGGCGCGAAGTACGAAGTGCGCTGACCCGCAGCCTGAGCATGAGGAGGTACATTAACAATGCAAGTCAAAAAAGAGAGCCTTCTGCTCTATGCGATCACAGACAGATACTGGCTGAACGGACGCACGCTCGCGAGTGTGGTGGAAGAGGCGCTGGAGGGAGGCGCGACTTTCCTGCAGCTGAGGGAGAAAAACCTTGACGGCGGGCATTTCCTGGAGGAGGCCAGGGAACTGCAGGAACTGTGCCGCAAATACGGAGTTCCTTTTATAGTAAACGACAATGTGGATGTCGCGCTTGCGATGGGCGCGGACGGGATCCACGTCGGACAGCACGATATGGAGGCCGGTGACGTCAGAGCGCTTCTCGGCCCTGACAAAATATTGGGCGTATCCGCCCAGACTGTGGAACAGGCAGTTCTCGCTGAGCAGAGAGGGGCCGACTATCTGGGTGTCGGCGCAGTCTTTCCCACCGGATCCAAGGACGACGCGGACGACGTCAGCCATGAGACGCTGAAGGCGATCTGCGACGCGGTAAGTATCCCTGTAGTGGCTATCGGCGGTATCTCACAGCAGAATATCAGGCAGCTGGCAGGCAGCGGGATCTGCGGCATCGCGGTGATCAGCGCGATCTTCGCGCAGAAGGACATCAAAGCGGCGACGGCGCTCTTGAAAGAGACGACACTGGAGATGCTCAATGAATAAAGGGGCGATCTTCGATGTTGACGGAACACTGCTGGATTCCATGCCTATCTGGGACGACGCGTCGGAGAGGTTCCTCTCGGGTCTTGGCGTGAAAGCTGAACCCGGTCTTAATGAGATCATGTTCCGTATGAGCCTTGACGAGGGAGCGGCCTACCTGAAGTCGGCTTATGGGCTTGATCTGGCGGAACAGGAGATCAAAGAAGGAGTGCTGGGAGTGATCCGCGACTTTTACTTTTATCAGGCGCAGGCTAAGCCCGGCGCGGACTGCTTCCTGCGGCAGCTCTCGTCGAGGGGTATACCGATGTATCTGGCGACTTCGAGCAACCGGGAACACGTCCGGGCGGCTCTGAAGAGACTGGGGCTGTATGACTATTTTGACGGGATGATCACCTGCGAGGAGGCAGGGGCCGGAAAGAGCGACCCGAGGATCTTCCTGCTGGCGGCTGATCGCATGGGTCTGGAACCGGCGGATATATTTGTGTTCGAAGATGTGATCCACGCCATTCGGACGGCAAACAGCGCGGGATTTGTGACGGCAGGTGTATTTGATCCTGCCAGCAGCGACGACAACGCCGCGATACGGCAGGAGAGCGCGATCTATATCCATTCACTGGAAAACTGGGAAGAGTTCCGCAAGGCGGCGGGGCTCTGACTGCGCAGAATATGACCGGCACAACTAAGGAGGAGGTAGTTGACAATGAGTGAAAAAATGAAAGTTTCCGAGCGCCTTTACCGCAAAGCGCTTCCCATCTGGGAGAGTTATTACGATCACCCTTTTGTTAAGGGAATCGCCGACGGGACGCTTCCCGTCTCCAAATTTCAGTTCTATATGATCCAGGATCACAAGTATCTGATGCAGTATGCCAAGGTGTTTGCGCTGGGTGTCATCCGCTCCGTGGAGGAGTCCGACATGCGCACTTTCAGCAGCCTGATCACAGCTACACTGGATACGGAGAACGCCGTGCACCAGAGCTATCTCGGGAAGCTCGGCATCAGCCGGAAAATGATCGACGAGACTCCCATGTGCATGAACAACGAGTCTTATACAAATTATATGATCTCGATCGGCTTTAAAGGGGGACTTGCGGAGATCGCGGCGGCAGTTCTGGCCTGCTCCTGGAGCTATGCGCTGATCGGAGAGCATATCGAGAAGAATTATCCGAAGGGGATCGAGCATCCCTTCTACGGCAACTGGATCGGAACCTACACTTCCAAGGGCTTTCGCGACTGCAACGACGAAATGATCGCGATGTGCGACAGGTTCTCGGAAGGTTATTCCGAGGAGCAGATCCGGAATCTTGAGAAGATCGTGGAACTGTGCAGCTATTATGAGTACCAGTTCTGGGATATGGCCTGGAATGAGGGGTATGAGTTTAAAGCGGAGCTGAAGTAAGATATTGGCAATAAAAAGAGGGCGCTGCATAATGCAGCGCCCTTCGTGTTTATAGCATTATTCTTCTCTTTTAACCTGCACCTTTACGCGTCTGACTCTTCGCTTCGACACCTCCACGATGGTCACTTCAATGTCCCTGTATCTGAAGGTGCTGTTGACATTGGGGAAACCGTTGTTGTACTCGATGCACCAGCCGCCCACGGTCTCGGAATCGAAGTCGAAGTCATCTTCTTTCCACCCCATCAGCTCCAGGAATTCATAGATCGGCGTATCACCGTCCAGTTCGTACTTCCCGTCGCCCTGTTTCACGACATCCTTTTCCACCGTGTCGGTCTCATCCCAGATATCCCCGACCAGCTGCTCCAGAACATCTTCCATAGAGACTACGCCGAGAGTTCCGCCGTATTCATCAGTTACCACCGCGATGTGCTGCTGCGCGTTTCTCAGAGATGAGAGCACTGCAGGGAGCTTCATGGTCTTGTACACGTAGCAGGTGGGAAGCAGGAGAGAGCGGATCTCTACTTTGTCCTTGTCGATCATCGCTTTGAGGAAGCGGTTCAGGGACAGAATGCCGATCACATGGTCGATGCTGTCCTCATAGACAGGGATCCGGGTATAGGGAGAGGAATCGATGGTCCGCAGGATCTCTTCCCACGGGTCGTCGATATCGATCGCCACAATATCTACCCTGGCCGTCATAACTTCCGATGCCGAGATGTCCGCGAAGTCGATCGCCGCGCTGACGAGCTCCGAGGCGTCCTCATCCAGGATATCCTCGTCCTCTGCCATGTCGATCATCGTGTGCAGTTCCTCCAGAGCCGCGTCGCTGTCCGTGTCCTCCAGATCCGGCAGCAAGCGGGTGATCAGATTGACCAGTCCTACCACAATGAAAGTCACCGGTTTGAGGAGGATCATCAGCGCTCTGATCGGGTAGGCAAAAGAGAGCGCGAATCTGGTGGCGTTCTTCTTGGCCGTGATCTTGGGAATGGTCTCGCCGAAAATAATGACTGCCACTGTGATCAGCGCCGTTGAGACCCAGGTGTAGTGCTCGCCCAGCGTCATCATCACTGCGACCGATCCCATGGAAGATGCGGCAATGTTCACCAGGTTATTTCCTACCAGAATAGCGGAGAGGGCGTCGTCAAACTTACTTGCGATCTTTGCGGCGATCCCCGCTTTTTTGTTCCCGTTGTCCCGCTCGTGCTCAAGGCGTACCTTGTTGCAGGCGGAATAGGACATCTCTGACGCGGAGAAGAATGCCGAGAGCAAGACGCAGACAATAATCCCTATAATATAAATATACAGATCCATCTACGCGTCACCTCCCCTCTCTTGCAGAAGGGCGCATAGCCTTCGCGTAGTGCTTGTTTTTGGCCTGCTGAACAGCATATGCCTCGCCTTTGGCAAAGCCCTCGTAGTTTTCCCGAAGTTCTTCGGGGTTGTCGTCGTTCTCGGCGATCTTGCGGTCCTCTTTGAGTTCCTCTGTTGTGAGTCTGCGAACCTTCAGGCGCATGATCCTGTTGTGGCGCATGACAAGAACGGAGATCTTGGTGCCCAGATAGTGAAAACTGTCCCCTGCCACAGGTATAGACGGGAATGCCTCGTAGGCCAGCTCATTCATGAGCTTGTATCCGATGCTCTCTTCCTGCTCCTCGGTATAATCGACGCTGAGTTCATCCAGGACGTCCAGCACCTGCTCTTCGGGGTTGACGCTGTAAGAGCCGTCCGTCATAGGGACAACATTGCGCACCGCGCGGTCGTCTTCGTCCCAGATCTCTCCCACAAGTTCTTCCAAAATATCTTCATCCGTCACGATCCCGAGAGTCCCCCCGTAGTTGTCTGTTACCACCGCGAGGTTGATCTTGTTTCTTGACATGATCGTCAGAAGATCATCGATCTTGGTCGACTGATGGACAAAGAAGGGCTCATAGAGAAGGGGCCTGATATCCAGAGCCTTTCCTATACGGATGTAGTATCGGATATATCTGCGAATGTGCAGAATACCGATGATATTGTCGATACTGCCTTCATATACCGGCAGACGGCTGTGATTCTGCTCCTTGATAAACTGAAGGATCTCTTCCTGGGGCATACTGATATCAATGGCCGCGATATCCATGCGGGGTGTCAGAATACTCTCCACGGTCACATCGCCGAACTGGAGCGCAGAGGAGATCAGCTCGCTCTGCTCCTCGTTGATCGTTCCCTCCTCGGTCATATCCTCAATGATGTCATAGATATCATTTTCTGTGACAGAGGTCTCCTCGTCGCCCTTTGAGGCTTTCGCCGCAGCATTGCCTATCATCGTAAGCAGTGCGGCAAAGGGTTTAAGGACCGTCATGATCGCGCGCAGAGTGCCCGCTGTCGCAAGGCTGATGGGCTCGCTGTATTTTCTCGCAACACTTTTAGGCAGCATCTCTCCGAAGAAAAATACTACCAGCGTGGTTATCAGTGTGGAAATGGAAACTGCGGAAACGCCCCACCGCTTGGTGACATAAACTGTCACAATGGAGGCTGTCGCGATGTGCACAATGTTGGTACAGATCAGGAGAGTTGTGATCGCCCGGTCAAAGTGATCCGTCACATACAGAGCCGTCTCGGCGCGCTTGTCCCCTCGCTCTGCGTCTGTCTTGAGACGCACCCGGGACACCGATGCAAATGCGGTTTCTGCTATTGCAAAAAACATTGCGGCGAATAGCAACAGAATTACGATCAGCCATGTTGATTGACTGCCATCGTCCATAAGACCTAATCACACTCCTTCTAAAATCAGGAAACGAAAACATATGATTTCATGTTCAAGAGCGTACCATAAAAGCATCTGTTGCGCAAGGGCAGGCACTTTTCTGCTCTCCGGAAATCATATATAATAGTAGTTACAGACCGACAGCTGACCTGCTTAGTGAACAGGAGGGAAATATGAGCGATTTACATGCCGGGCTCGGCAACACCGGAACGGATTACGGAGCCTGTGATCCCCGTCCCAAGAGGAGCGTGGAATTCTCCCAGGTGGAGAATGTATATGTGATCCGGTATGAAAATATCAACCCCACGGGGAGGCTGTTCGGCGGACAGCTCGTCTCATGGATCGACGAGGTGGCAGGCGCGTGCGCCAGCCGCCATACAGGACTCGCGGTGACCACAGCCTCCATTGACAACCTCACTTTCAAGCGCGGCGCATATCTTGCCGACCGCCTTGTCCTGGTCGGCCGCATCACCTATGTCGGCCGCACTTCCTGCGAGATCAGGGTCGACTCCTTCATTGAGGATAAGGAGGGGTTCCGCCATATCATTAACCGGGCTTTCCTCACCTATGTGGCCATCGACGAGAAGGGGAATCCTCTGCCGATCCCCTATGGCCTGGAGGTCAGCACTGTTGCTGAAAAGGCGCGCTGGGACGGCGCCCTTCTGCGCCGGAACAACCGCAAGTCGAGAAAGAATATCGGATTCTGACCTGTCTGTATAACAAGAGGCTGTGAAGAAAGGAGTCTGATCAAAGACCCGTTTCTCCACAGCCTTTTTCTTTGAAACGTAACCCTTGGCTGATCACAATAAGGTTGGCCGCCTGCTCCTTCGGGAGGTCAGAAAACCGAAGGGGCTTCTCTTTTCGTTCAGAAGTTTTGCCGATACAGAGGCATTGCCGGTTCCCGCGACGGGGGAGACACTGAAAACGACCTCCCTGTTAATGATCTCAAGTAATTCCACGGCACTCTGCGGACGCTTATCGGGATCGAGTTCGAGTCCGCTGAGCAGCAGATCGTTCACAAAAGCGGGAAGGTCACTTGCATGGATGACGGGCGGAACGAGAGGCTCTCCCCGCAGGCGCTCCACACATTGTCTGGGTGGTTCTCCGCACACAGCATCGTAGATCGTGGCGCACAGGCAGTAGAGATCTGTGGCGGGAGTCAGCGTGCGGCCGCTGATCTGCTGTTCGGGAGCTGAATATCGTATATTGACCGCCTGCCGGACTACGTGGTCCTCCATACTGCCGCTCAGATCCACCGCATTGCCCCAGTCAATGAGGTAAACACCGCCGTCCCTGCATAGGAAACTGTTGATCGGGCTGATGTCGCAGTGGATAAACCCGCGGCTGTGGATCGTCTGCAGGATCTCCAAAGTGCCCTTCATGATATAGAGCGCCAGGGTGAAGGGCATGCGGCCGCGGAAGCGGTCCACATATTCTTTGCAGGTCATGCCTTCGAGATATTCCTTGACGAGATAGAAGGTGTTGTTTTCCTGGAAAGTGCCGAAGCAGCCGGGAACACCGGGGACACTGCTGAAGAGATCCAGCATCTGCGCCTCCCTGCGCACCTGCATCAGGCCCCTGGACAGCTTTTCCTCGCCGGAAAGCTCGGAGGGGTCAGGCACCGGCTGCGGCTCAGACCGGTTGGCGATATCGTAAGCGTTGACACGCAGGGCGGTCGCGAGTCCGTCCATGTGCTCGGCGGTAAATTCCTTGATGGACACTTCGTTCCCTGTAGCCTCATCCACTGCAAGGTAGATCGTGCTGAAGCCTCCGGTGCCCAGAATACTCTTGACCCGGTAACGGCCCTGGAGAAGAACTGTATTTTGACTCATAGTAGTCCTCCTGAATGTGATCACGTAATATTGCTTCTTTATTATACCATCATTTTGAGAACTGTAAGGGACAGTGTGCCAAAACTCCGCAATGAGGACGCAATCGCGGATTTTCACTCTTTTTCTCGGGATGCTCCTGTGCTACTATAGAAAGACGGACCTGAAAAACATGTGCTTAGAAAGGACAGATATGAAGATTGCAGTAACTTATGATAACGGTAATATCTTTCAGCATTTCGGAAGAACTGAGAGTTTTAAAGTATATGAGGTAGAAGACGGAAAGATCGTATCGAGTGAAGTGATCGGTTCTGACGGGATCGGACACGGCGCGCTGGCGGGGCTTCTTGCCGGGAACGCTATTCAGGTACTGATCTGCGGCGGCCTGGGCGGCGGAGCGCTGAACGCGCTCAGGAACGCGGGGATCGAGGTCTGCGCGGGCGCTTCCGGAAGCGCTGACGAGGCAGTTGAGGCTTACCTTCGGGGCGACCTTGTGGACAGCGGCGCCAACTGCGACCATCATCACCATGAAGAAGGCGAGTGCTGCGGCGGTCATCATGACGGCGAGGACCACGAGTGCTGCGGCGGACACGGTGAGGGCGGCGGATGCTGCGGCAGACATGCGCAGCAGCTCACACTGGAAGGAAAGAACGCGGGAAAAAGCGTCAGGGTCCACTACAGGGGCACCTTTGACGACGGCACACAGTTTGATTCATCCTATGACCGCGGCGAGACACTGGATTTTGTATGTGGAACAGGAATGATGATCCGAGGCTTTGACAAGGCAGTGGCGGACATGGAAGTCGGCCAGGCCGTTGATGTGCACCTGATGCCCGAGGAGGCTTACGGCCCCAAGGATCCCGAAGCGATCATTACGATCGCGATCGCGCAGCTTCCCGGCTCCAAGAACCTGAACGTCGGAGAGAGAGTCTATCTCAGGAACATGATGGGGCAGCCTTTCCCCGTGACAGTAACGGCCAAGGATGACGATACGATCACACTGGACGCCAACCATGAGATGGCGGGCAGGGAACTGAATTTCCACATCGAGCTTATTGAAGTACAGGAATGACATATTGAGGTCCCGACACAGAGAATGAAGAATATTTTAAAGATCATTGGGTTTACAGCCGGAGTACTTTTTATCCTTTGGGTGCTGTCATGGTTCTTTGACGGCACGAAATGGCTGGAAAAGGGCTATATAGCAGATCGTGACGTGAGGATCGCAGGGATAGATGCGGAGATCCCCGGACAGATCGATGTGCTCAATGTCGGCGACAGTTTGTGCAATGCCAGCATGACGCCCATGGAACTGTATCGCGATTACGGTTATACGGCTTACAATATAGGGCGCGATTTGCAAAAACCATTGGAATCGCTGTTTTGCATCAGAAAGGCTACAAAGAAACAGCAGGTCAAGGTTATCCTCTGGGAAGCGCACAATCTGGTCAGGGATGATGGCGCCATAGACTTCGCAAACATGCTCATTTCCGAGTATTTCAAATATAAAGTTCCGTTCATCAAGTATCATTACATCTGGAAGAACTGGCTGGAAGGACCCGGAATCCGCAAGTATTTCAAGGGTTACATGGTCAACGAGGAGTTCAAGCCTTATAGAGGCGGGCCGAATTACTGGTATCTGGACAAGGAAGTCCATCAGATCCAAAAGAGGCAAAAACTTTTGTTTAAGCTGGCTCTCGATTATTGCCGAAAGAATAATATTCAGCTTGTGATGTACAGCGGCATCTCTGCGTACAGCTATGACATGCGTATTCATAATGCTATCGTACAGATTGCTGAAGAATACGATGTGGAGTATCTGGACGCCAACTATGACAAAGGAAAGATTTCCATTGACTGGTCGCATGATTCATTTGACGGCGGAGATCATATGAACCTTTTCGGATGTCAGAAGATGACACGCTATCTTGGCAATTATCTGGCTGACGAGTGCGGTCTCACAGACCACAGGGGCGATCCGGCATACCGCAACTGGGATGACCTGCTTCCGGCATATGAGCAGGAACTGAAGGACATGGAAGGTACCAGTTATCCCACGATAGAGAAAACTATGGGAAAGAACAAATGACCGGCGATGCCTGGTACTACAAGGCTGGAAGGGGGCTAAGGAGAAAACTGGAGAGGCATTGGACAGAAGAATTGATATGAAAAGTTTACTTAAAGTATTAGCTTTTGGCTTGGTGCTGACAGGAATAGCGGACCAAAGGAATAAGAATAACGAAGAGGGAGTAAGCAATGCAATACAGGTGCGATAAACACGGCAATATGCTGTCAATCCTGGGTTACGGCTGCATGCGTTTTACTAAAAAGGGAAACAGTATAGACATCGATAAGGCGGAGAAGGAAATTCTGGCCGCCTTCAGGGCCGGCGTAAACTATTACGATACGGCCTATATTTATCCGGGCAGCGAGGCTGCCCTCGGGGAGATCCTGGAGAGAAACGGGATGCGGGAGAAGGTCAATATCGCGACGAAGCTTCCGCAGTATATGATCCGCAGCAGGGAGGGGCTGGATAAATACTTCGAGGAGGAACTGGCGCGTCTGCGGACCACATACATAGATTACTACCTGATGCATCATCTGACAGACGTCGCTATGTGGGATAAGCTCAAACAGGTTGGGATCCTTGAGTGGATCGCTGACAAAAAAGCAAGCGGCGCTATTCGGAACATAGGTTTTTCCTATCACGGCAACACCGAGAACTTCCTGAAGATCCTGGATGACTACGACTGGGATTTCTGTCAGATCCAGTACAATTATCTCGATGAAGTGGCGCAGGCCGGAGTGAAGGGACTCAAAGCGGCAGCCGCCAAGGGGATTCCTGTGGTCATCATGGAGCCCCTGCGCGGCGGAAAGCTTGTGAACATGCTGCCCGCGGGCGCGCTTGAGGCGATGAAAAAGAGCGGCCATGACTGGACGCCTGCCGAGTGGGGACTTCGCTGGCTTTACAACCAGGAAGAAGTGACCGTGGTGCTTTCGGGCATGAATTCTGCGGAAATGGTGGAGGAGAACTGCAGGACAGCATCTGAGGCAGCGGCCGGGCATCTGACGGAAGCAGATTTTGAGACTCTCGAAGTAGTCAAAAACTGCATCCGCGAGAAAGAAAAGGTCGGCTGCACCGGCTGCAGATACTGCATGCCGTGTCCTAAAGGGGTGGATATTCCCGGCATCTTCCGCTGCTATAACGCAATGTATACGGAAGGGAAAAGCGCGGGGCGCTTCCAGTTCGCGCAGACTGTGAGTCTGTCGAAGGAGCCTCCTTTTGCGACGCAGTGCGTCGGCTGCGGTAAGTGTGAGCAGCATTGTCCTCAGGGAATCCCGATCAGGGAGAAGCTCAAAGAGGCGGACAGGGAACTGCGCCCGCTGCCGTATAAGATCGGTATTGATCTGGCCAGAAAGATCATGTTTCGGAAAGTAAAATAAGAGTCACAGAACAGCCTCCGGGGCAGTTATCCACATTTTGTGGATAAACCGCCCTCGGAGGCTGTAATTGTTTAGCAACTTTTTAGAAAAATTATATTTCATAACGAATTATTTTCATTTATAATTTCGTAGTATAAGAAACAAAAACGCAAGAAATATGTTGGTTTTAGTCAGGACTTCGTTCTAAAAAGAGGTAGATCAATGAGACTCGGGAAAAGTGTTGCATTTGTTACGACAGCGATGCTGTCAGCATCTATAATCGCCGGTGCCGGAAGAATCGGCGCGGCGGCAGCGGAGAGCACCACGGCGGATTACGCGGTGGCAGTCGCTCTCGAAGATGCAGGGCTGTCTGAGGATGAAGTGACTGTTGAAGAGGTGGAGAAGGGGACAGAGCAGGGCGCTTCTGTCTATGAAATAGTGTTTTGGACTGACTCCAAGGATTATGAGTATGATATTGCGGTCGCTGACAGCGAGATCGTGAAAGTCAGCTGGGAGTACTTTGAGCCTTACGCAGACGGCAAACAGATCAATCAGGCACAGGCTAAGAGCATTGCGGTTTCTGATGCCGGTGTAAATGAAAAGAAGACCTCCTTCAGGAAGAACAGGAGCGGCACAGAAAAAGGGGTTCCTGTTTATGAGTTCGAGTTTGAGGACGATACAGCGGAATATAAATATGACATCGCCAAGCAGGGCGGAGAGATCCTGAGCTACTCCAGGACGATCAAGACGCCTGCCTGCACGAGAGCGGCAGCTGAGAAGGCGGCCGGCGCGGAGTCAAAATAGTGACTGAAGAAAGACCTTACTGAAACAGCCCCCGTTTCGCATTTGATATGCGGAAGAAAGGGGCTGTTTTTTGGCGGAACGAAGAAGACGTTTTGTCTATTAAAACATTCAGGCATGTTATAGTATTCTCCATAGAACAACACATACAGAAAATCCTGTCTGCGACAGCCTGCGGAGCCGCTGATCAATGTTTCTCTTGATTTTAGGGAGTATTGGAAGTAGTATAGACAAAAGACAGTTCTGATCAGGAACAGCAATTAAACAAGTGAGGCAAAGGCGCTTCAAGTATGGATCGTAAGATCCGCGCTTGAAGCGCCTTTTTAATTGCAAAATGAAACCCGAGTGACAAGATTTGTGAGAGGAGGCAGGATATGTGTTCTATTTTGGCTTATTGCAGCGGACAGGCGGATCCCGGAAGGGTGGAGGAGATGCTCTCGAGAACAATTTCGAGGGGACCCGATGACAGCAGGATCCTCAATACCGGAAACGGTTATCTGGGATTTAATCGTCTTGCCATAATGGGGCTGACCCCGGAGGGAATGCAGCCCTTTACACTAGGCGGGAATTCTGTGGTCTGCAACGGTGAGCTCTATCGCTTCCGCAAGATGAAGGAGAGACTGATCGAAAAAGGATATACTTTCATGAGCGGATCCGACTGCGAGATCCTGCTGCCTCTTTATGAAGAGTACGGAATTGATATGTTCCGTTTTCTCGACGCTGAATTTGCGCTGGTTCTGTACGACGCTGAGAGACAGGAGTATATCGCGGCGAGGGATCCGATCGGAATCAGGCCGCTGTATTTTGGCAGAGATGAGAAGGGCATCCCGGTCTTCGCGTCGGAGCCTAAGAACCTGGTGGGGATCTGCGAGCGGATCGAGCCGTTCCCTCCCGGGCACTACGCCGTGATCAGCGCTGCGCACCTGGGTCCTTGGGATATCGAGTGCATTCCGCTTGAACATCAGGGAATTGCCATGGCGGAGTACAGCAGGATCTGGAGCGCCGGCTATTACCTGGAGGACGACCTTCTGCAGGTCAAAAGAAACATTCGCGACAAGCTGATCGCGGGAATCGAGAAGAGACTGGACGCGGACGCGCCGGTCGGATTCCTGCTGTCAGGCGGGCTTGATTCATCACTTGTCTGTGGGGTATCGGCACGGCTCATGGACAAACCGCTGCGCACTTTTTCCATCGGTATGGATATTGACGCGATCGATCTCAAGTACGCGCGCAAGGTGGCGGACTATATCGGGAGCGATCACTATGAAGTTATTATTTCAAGAGATGATGTGATCGCGGCGCTTGAGCCTGTGATAAAGGCGCTCGGAACCTACGACATCACGACGATCCGCGCATCGATCGGTATGTATCTGGTCTGTAAGTGGATCCATGAGAACACGGATGTGCGCGTCATCATGACGGGAGAGATCTCGGACGAGATCTTTGGCTACAAGTATACGGATTTCGCGCCGGACGCGGAGGCCTTCCAGAAAGAGGCAGAGAAGAGAATCAGGGAGATCCACATGTACGATGTGCTGCGCGCGGACCGCTGCATCAGCGTAAACTCTCTCGAGGCGAGAGTGCCCTTCGGCGATCTGGATTTTGTCTCCTACTGCATGAAGATCGATCCCGAGAAGAAGATGAATCGTTACGGGATCGGAAAATATCTTCTGAGAGCGGCTTTTGAGGAAGATAAACTGATCCCGTGGGATATTTTGATGAGGGAGAAGGCGGCGTTCTCTGATGCTGTCGGACACTCGCTCGTGAACGACCTGATCGAGTACGCAGGGAGCGTGTATTCGGATGAGGAGTTTGAGACGCGCAGACAGCGGTTTGCGCATGCGCAGCCTTTCACCAAAGAATCACTGCTGTACCGGGAGATCTTCGAGAAATACTATCCCGGCCAGTCGGAAATGGTGGCGGATTTCTGGATGCCCAACCGGGAGTGGGAGGGCTGCAACGTGAACGATCCGTCGGCGAGAGTGCTGTCCAACTACGGGGCGAGCGGAGAGTGAAACCTGGTCACAACGGCTTTATTAGCTTCTCTCTCAAGAGAATCATTCAAAGCCGGAAAGTCTGTCAGAGAGACGCCGTATTTCCTGTACAGAGCTCTCTGCAGAAGAAGATCACAGACGTGCGGATTCTTGGGCAGAAGAGGCCCATGAAGATAAGTGCCTATAACGTTTCGGTAGAGGACGCCTTCACAGGCGTCCTTTCCGTTGTTGCCATGGCCATACAATACTTTGCCAAAAGGCGTGTTGCTGCCGATGTAAGTCCTGCCGCCGTGGTTTTCGAAGCCGACGATCTCATAAGGCAGAGCATCAGGCAGCGATTCATTTCTGAGGACAATGTTGGAGATCAGCCTTGGAGAGCCCTGTTCTGTGTAAAGGTCCACCAGTGAGAGGCCTTCCATCCTTCCGTCGGCTGTATCGTAGTAGTGGCCGAGCAGCTGATAGCCGCCGCAGACCGCAAGGAGCGAGCCGCCGTCTTCTACGTAATCGCGCAGATCCCGTCGGATCTTCTGAAGACGGGTGCATACGATCTGCTGCTCCCGATCGGAACCTCCGCCCAGAAGGACAATATCCGCGGAGACCAGAGAGAGATGATCGTCCAGATTGCACTCCGTGACCTGTGCGTCGATTCCGCGCCACTTACAGCGCATACGCATGCACTGAATATTGCCCCGGTCTCCATAGAGGTTGAGGAGGTCGGGGTAGAGGTGTACGATATTCAGCTGATAATCGCTGCTATGTAGTTCGATGCCGGGATTATTATTCATTTCTGAAGCCCTTCCAGATACTTGTGCGCCTCGTAAAGAGCCGTGTAATTGACGAGCACATAGAGATTTTCGCTGCCGTCTGCCAGCCGGGTGTCGATCGCCTTTTCCACGGAAGGCGCCCTTTCTGATTCGATCTCCACATATTTGAGCCGCAGCTGCATATCAGGCGCGCGCAGTCCGCTCACTGTTATGGAGCGGATGGTTTCGTCAGCCAGCCTGTCAAAATCCACATCCCACAGCCAGGAGACATCCCGTCCGTCCTGGGCATTGTCGTTGATCACGATGACCAGGTCCTTCGGCGAGCGGTCCTGCAGCATGGCGGAGACATTCTGATTAAATCCGGCAGGATTTTTGGCCAGATTCAGAAGCACTCTTTGCTTATTGTTATCTCCGATATGAAAGACCTCGCCCCGGCCAAACTGAGGCCTGAAGCCGCGGAGGATCTCATTAAATCTGTCAGCGGGAAGATTCATTTCCCGAAGGACACTGTAGACAGCGAGAATGTTATAGACATTGTAGAAGCCGGTCATGGGCGCGGATATTTTTACAGGGGCAGTTCCGGGCTCTTTCACGTCAAAAGACAGCTGCGGCGACAGCCTTACCTCGGAGGCATCATAGTCGATCTCAGGTCTGCAGAATCCACAGGAGGGGCATTTGTATACGCCGAGCTGGCTGAAATGATAGAAATCATACCTCAGAGGGGCGCCGCAGTTCTCACAGAAACGGGCTTCGCGGATCTCGTCTTCCTCATTGGAAATCTTTTCGCTGACACCGAAGCTGACGATGCGGTGGGCGCTCTTTTTTGCCAGATAAACTGTGAGAGGGTCATCGCCGTTGATGACGAGAGTCATGTCCGGAACTTCAAGGATCGCCTTTTCAAGGGCTTTCATTGTGAGGTCGATCTCGCCGTAGCGGTCGAGCTGGTCGCGGAAGAGGCCGGTGAGGATCATGCAGTCGGGATGAAGATCCTGCAGGACCCGCGCGGCCGATGCCTCGTCGACCTCCAGACATGCGAAGTCAGCATCAGGGTACCCCAGAGGTCGTTTGCCGGAGGTGGCGAACGCGGCGGCGACGCCCTCGAGCATGTTGGCGCCAAGGCGGTTCGAGACAACGCGATAACCATGCGCCTCGAGCGTGGAGCAGAGCAGGTTGTTGGTGGTCGTTTTGCCGTTGGTACCGCATGTGACGATAATCCCGCGGCGGATGCCCGCCGCGAGAGGAGCTATGATGTGGGGATCGATTTTCAGGGCGGCCCGGCCCGGAAGAGAAGAGCCCGGGCGTCCGCTGAGATGACATGCTGTGAGAGCTGCTTTGGCAGCAGCGACTGCGAGGAGTGTGCGTGGGTGCATAGTTACCTCCTTATTCTTGAAGCGGCAAAGATGCCTTCAACGCAGGAGTAAAGTCCGGAGGCTGTTACCGTCGATGGGCAGGTCAGACCTCTTCCTGAATGAGGAAGCGGATGAACTCGTCCATCTCTTTTTTGTCACTGAATTTGGCAAGGTAAAGGTTGTCTCCCATGCCGTGGGCAAGAACTTCCGGAAGACGCTGCCGGAGAACGATCTTGTCCGCATATTTCTGCAGAATCTCTTCCTGCGTGTGGACATAATGGCGGCTGTCCCGAAGACCTACGGAAACACAATAGAATTTCTCGGCGTTGTCTTTAGAACTAAGCCTGTCAAAGGTGATCATATCCGCCCAGTCTTTGTAGACATCGGTGCTGTTGGCGTAATTGATCATATCCGGGGTGAAGCCTCCGGAAGGGCGCAGGTTTGCCTCTAAACTGACGATCGTCCCTTTTTTGCCCAGATATGCATGATCTTCAAGCAGGCGGAAGAATTCGAAGTGAATGAAACGGCTCCGGATCCCAAAGGCATCGACGCATCTGCGCCCCGCTTCGCGCAGGTCATCTTTGATCTGCTTTTCGATGTAAAAAAAGCAGCTCTCCTGATTGTTCACGATCTCCATGATGGATCGGGGAGTGTTATTCCCCGTCTCCAGAAGGGGCTGGCCATTGCTGTCTATGATCGCATCGTAGGAAAAGATCTCACCGGGAACAAATTCTTCCATGATGAACTGCTCGCCGCATGAAAGGCTTTCAGCTCTTCGTCGCTGTTGATCTTGAAGGTGTCCACAGCTCCGACGCCGTTGTTCGGTTTAGCGATCACGGGATAGCCGACTTTCTCAATGAAGGCCAGGCTCTGTGCAAGACCCGTCACAAGGTGATATCGGGCGGAGGGAACCCCGGCCTGCGCATAGAATTCTTTCATTCCGGATTTGCTCTTTATTGGGGTGAGCGTTTCAGGCTTAAGCCCGGGAATGTTGAAGTCCAGTCTCAGCCGCGCGTCCTGCTCCAGCCAATACTCGTTGTTGCTCTCAAGTCCGTCGATCTTTCCGTACTTAAAGCAGAAAAAGGCCACCGCGCGGTACATTTCATCATAGTTTTCCATATTATTCACACGGTAATACTCTGTCAGGGCTCCCTGCAGCATGTAGTCGAGGGAGTCGTAGGGGGCATCCCCGATTCCGAGAACATTGACGCCGTTTTCATGCAGCTTGATGCAGAAATTGCGGTAGTTTACCGGGAAATGCGGCGACACGAATATAAAGTTCTTCATAAGGAAATAGATCCTTTCTGTGTTAACCGGTAATCAGACTCTGTTGAAAAAGAGATTAACAGATTAACGTCTGATATACAACGAAAAAACGTAGTGTTGGGACAAAACCACCCCAGAGGTGCAAACCACCCCAGAGGTCGTTTTGCGCATCATTCCGCGTCGATCGTTGAAATTCCCATTGTCACTTCCTCCAGAACATCCAGCAGCATGCGGACGGTGTCCAGAGAAGTGAGCATCACAACGTTGTTCTGTGCGGCGATACTGCGGAGCGCGACGCCGTCTCCGTAGTGGACGCCGGAGAGGACTGCGCGCGTGTTGATGACGTAGCTGACGTAGCCCGCGCGGATGGAATCAAGCATCTCTTCGCTGTGTTCACTGGGTTTATGCAGGATCCTGGTCTTGATTCCCGCTTCGAGCAGGTATTCTGCGGTCAGCGTGGTCGCCTCGATGTTG
This sequence comes from uncultured Lachnospiraceae bacterium, assembly GCA_902781325.1. GTDB lineage: Bacteria > Bacillota > Clostridia > Lachnospirales > Lachnospiraceae > CAG-791. The sequence goes on along the minus strand of CACZJD010000031.1, from coordinate 1,491 downwards.
AAGCCCATTTCGTAGAAACGGCGTACCAGGGGGATGGTCTCTATTTTGTCCTCATCGGCGACGCTGACAAGGACAGTACCGTAATTGCGGAGCGTCATGCCGGAAGCGATCATGGCCTTATATACAGCGCGGTGGAGCTTTTTGTCATAACCGATGGCCTCGCCTGTGGACTTCATCTCAGGGGAGAGATAGGCGTCCATTCCTCGCAGCTTGGAGAAGGAAAAGGCCGGGACTTTGACATAGTAACGTGATTTTTGGGCGGGACAGCGCACGATGAGGCCCTGCCCTTTCAAAGTAATGCCGAGACTGACAAGCGTCGCGATATCCGCCAGGCTGTAACCGGTTGCTTTGGAGAGGAACGGCACAGTGCGGGAGGAACGCGGGTTAACTTCGATGATGTAGACATTTTCCCGCTCATCGACGATGAACTGAATGTTAAAGAGACCGCGGATCCCGATGCCCAGGCCCAGTCTCTCCGTATAGTCGAGGATCGTCTTTTTGACGCCTGCCGAGAGGCTGTAAGGAGGATAGACGCTGATCGAGTCGCCCGAGTGAACGCCGGTCCTCTCGACCAGTTCCATGATGCCCGGGACAAAGACCCGTTCGCCGTCGCAAACTGCGTCTACTTCCACTTCTTTGCCGCGTATATAGTGGTCGACGAGGACCGGCCTGCCCGAATCGATTGGCTCAGCCGTCTTCAGATATTCCCGCAGGTCAGCCTCTTTGGCGACGATCTGCATAGCTCTGCCGCCAAGAACGAAGCTGGGACGCACGAGCACCGGATAGCCGATCTTCTCTGCGGCGGCAAGCCCTTCCGCAGCGGAGGTGACGGCGCATCCCTTGGGCTGCGGGATCCCAAGCGTTTCGAGGAGCTTCTCGAACAGATCCCGGTTCTCCGCCTTGTCGATGGCATCGCAGTCCGTGCCTATGATCCTGACGCCGCGGGCGCGAAGCGGGTCCGCCAGATTGATCGCCGTCTGTCCGCCGAGCGTAACGATTACTCCGTCAGGCTTTTCCATTTCGATCACGTTCATGACGTCTTCCGCGCACAAGGGTTCAAAATACAGCTTGTCCGAGCAGGTATAGTCCGTAGAAACAGTTTCCGGATTGTTGTTGATGATGATCGCCTCGTAACCTGCCTTTTGAATTGTCTGAACGGCGTGGACAGTGGAGTAGTCAAATTCGACGCCCTGGCCTATGCGGATCGGGCCGGCTCCGAGTACGATCACTTTCTTCCTGTCGGAGAGGTGCACCTCGTTTTCGACCTCGACCTCTGGGGTAGTTTGTTCATCGCCTGAGACCTCTGGGGTCATTTGTTCGGCTGCGGTTTCATAGGTCGAGTAAAAATAGGGAACGTAACTATCGAACTCTGAGGCACAGGTGTCGATCATCTTGTAGACCGGCATGATCCTGTTTTTTGACCGAAGTGAGAATACTTCTTCTTCGGAAAGATCCCACAGAATGCCGATTTCACGGTCTGAGAAGCCCATT
>CACZJD010000030.1 GCA_902781325.1 uncultured Lachnospiraceae bacterium | reverse complement strand
TCTCTTATCTCTATGACTTCTGGATGATTTATTCTTAGGGCAGATAGACATCGTTACACCTCCTTACCGTTCAAGTAGTCACACAAATGGTATTATACTTGCGGTAATTCCCTTTGTCAACAATTTTTTGTCGACTTTGCGCGGCCTGCGCCGCCTTATTATTTGGTCAGCTCGTAGGTCTCGCGAGCGATGGCGAGCTCCTCGTTTGTGGCGATGGAATAAACCAGAACCTTGCTGTCCGCAGTGGAGATCTTGTGGATATCCTCTCTCTTGGCGTTCTCTTCCTTGTCGCAGGTGACGCCCAGATATCCGAGGTAAGCCATGACGTTCTCACGGACAAATGCGCTGTTCTCGCCGATGCCGGCTGTGAAAGCGATCACGTCTACGCCGTTCATAGCTGCTGTGTAGGAGCCGATGTACTTGGCTACTCTGTAGCAGAAAGCGTCTACAGCGAGCTTAGCATACTTGTTGCCGTTCTTATATCCGTCCTCGAGGTCACGGAAGTCAGAGGAAAGTCCGTCAGACAGAGCGAAAACACCGGACTTCTTATTGAGGACATTGGTAACCTCAGTCGCTGTGATGCCTTCCTTGCCTGCGATGAAGTCAACGATCGCGGGATCAAGATCACCGCTTCTGGTTCCCATGATCAGGCCCTCAAGGGGGGTAAGACCCATGGAAGTATCTACGCACTTGCCGTTCATGACAGCAGAGATGCTGGCGCCGTTGCCGAGGTGGCATACGATGGTCTTGCAATCGTCATAGGCCTTGCCGGCGACCTTGGCTGCTTCCTTGGAAACGAAGGAGTGGCTGGTGCCGTGGAAGCCGTATCTTCTGACCTTGTATTCTTTGTAATACTTAAGAGGCAGCGCATACATATAGGCCTTCTCAGGCATTGTCTGATGGAAAGCAGTATCGAAAACAGCTACCATAGGTGTGCCGGGCATAAGGCTCTTGCAGGCGTCTACGCCGATCAGGTTGGCGGGGTTGTGAAGAGGAGCCAGATCAGACACTTCCTTGATCGCCTCGATAACTTCATCAGTGATAACGACGGAGGATGTGAACTTCTCGCCGCCGTGGACGATCCTGTGTCCTACCGCGCCGATCTCGCTCAGAGATTTCAGAACGCCGGTCTTCTCATTGGTCAGAGCGCTCAGTACAAGGCTGACTGCCTTGTTGTGATCGGGCATAGGGATCTCGTTGAATTCCTTGCCTGTATTGTCTGCCTTATTCTCATAAGTGATGCAGGAGCCGTCCATGCCGATTCTCTCGCAAAGGCCCTTAGCCAGGAGCTTCTCGGACTCTGCATTGATGACCTGGAACTTCAGTGATGAACTGCCGCAGTTGATAACCAAAATATTCATTTTTCTCTCTCCGTTTCCTATAAAACTATGACCCGGCTGTTGCCGCATGTTGCTCTATTATCTATTATACACTTAATTAGAAGAGGGACAAGAATTGCCCCTCTTTTTTGAACAAAACTTCCCCCTTATAATGGAACTTTTATTTCTTATATGAAATAATTGGAAACAGAAGACGGTTCTGCGTCTCCCTGACGAGGCGGCTCACGAAAACGCGGAACGGAAAGGGTCATTACAGACATGAGAGTCACAGGTATCATCGCGGAATGCAACCCCCTGCATGATGGACACCGCTATCTGATCAAAGAGGCGCGGGAAAGGACCTGCGCGGACTATATCGTGATCGCCCTCAGCGGGGATTATGTGCAGCGCGGGGCTCCCTCGATCCTCTCCCGGGAGGCGAGAACAGATGCGCTTTTGTCCGCCGGCGCGGACCTTGTGGTGGAACTCCCCCTGTACGCGGCATGCTCCGGCGCGGACTATTTTGCCCGAGGAGCGGTTGCCCTGCTGGAGAACCTGGGGGTTGTCACGGATCTCGCATTCGGTTCGGAGTCCGGAGACACCGATTCCCTGATGGAGGTCTCCCGCAGGCTCAATGATGAATCTGATCAGTTCCGGGCCGCGCTCCGGGACGGACTCAGGGAGGGGCTCTCCTACCCCTCGGCGAGGGCTTCGGCCATGGAAGACACCGATCTTCCCTCCACGCCCAACGACCTGCTCGGAACGGAATATCTCAAAGCCCTGCTCAGAAGCGGCAGTTCCATACGCCCGCTGGCGATAGAGAGGACCAGATGCGCCGGCGCGACACAGATTCGCTCGGAAATGATCGCCTCCCGTCAAAAGAGCGATCCTTTCCTCTGCAGAGACGACTTCTCAGATCTTCTCCTGCATGCTCTGTTCGGCGCAGGATCTCCGGAAGCGCTCACAGGATATCTGGATGTGTCTGCGGATCTCGCCGGCAGGATCATGAAAGAACTGCCCGGTTTTACCGCCTTTTCGAATTTCTGCGCGGCGGTAAAGACCCGCAATTACACATATACAAGGGTCTCAAGGGCGCTCCTTCACATCCTTTTGGGGATCACCTCCGGGACCATGCAGTTTTTTGACACAGAACATTCCCTCTGCGGGTGGATCCGTCCCATAGGATTCAGACGGGAAGCCGCTCCGCTCATCCGCAGTATAACCGCTTCCTGTGATGTTCCTTTCCTGGACAAACTCTCCCGCGCAAAGGACACCATGCCCGAAGAACTGTACAAAGTACTTGAGAAGGAACTTCAGGCTGAATTTCTCTACGACCTTATGGCTGCCCGGCGGACCGGAGTCAGGGCGGTTCCGGCCTTCAGCAAACCATTGCTTATAAAGGGCTGACGGGCAGAAGGCTCTGACAAGGAGGTTAATTCTAAGATGATCTACACAGTCACATTCAATCCGTCCCTGGACTACATTGTAAGGGTCGACGGTTTTAAACCCGGCATCATCAACCGGACCACTTACGAAAACATTCTTCCGGGCGGGAAAGGGATCAACGTCTCCATCGTCCTCAGCAATCTCGGGCACAAGAGCGTCGCTTTGGGCTTCATGGCCGGCTTCACCGGCGACGATATCGAGGAACTGATGAAGGGCTTTGGGTGCGGTGTCGATCTGATCCGGGTCAGAGAAGGTTTCTCCCGCATCAATGTCAAGCTCAAATCCGGCGAAGAGACTGCTGGAAGACGGAGCGCGGAACGTCCTGATCTCCATGGCCGGGGAAGGCGCGGTCTTTATCTCTGAAAACGGAGAAGTGTTCAGAAGTCCCGCCCCGAAGGGGGTCCTTGTAAACTCTGTCGGCGCCGGCGACTCTATGGTGGCCGGGTTTATCAGCGGCTATCTCGAGACCGGTGATTACCGGGAGGCATTCCGCATGGGCATCGCCGCGGGCAGTGCCAGCGCTTTCTCCCCCAATCTCGCCACGCGGCCCGAGACAGAAGCCTTGCTTCAGGCCTTCTGATCTTTATCCTGCCTGCTCTTTACGAGTTTTTCATAAATCTCATAGTTCTCCCGGTCGTAGCAGCACATCACTACATGCATGACATAGCCCTTGTGGTCGGAGAGCCAGCGTCCCACAGTGCCCATGGCGATCTCTGCGGCTTCCTGCTTGGGATATCCGTAAACCCCGGTGGAGATGTTCGGAAAGACAATGCTGTGAGCATTGTTCTTCATCGCGAGATCCAGAGAATTTCTGTAGCAGGAGGCGAGGAGTTTCGGATCGTCCTCGTCTCCGTCGTAAATGGGACCCACTGTATGGATCACATATTTTGCCGGGAGGTTGTAGCCGCCGGTGATCTTGGCTTCTCCGGTGTGGCATCCGTCCAGTTTCCTGCACTCTTCCAAAAGTCCGGGACCTGCTGCCCTGTGAATCGCGCCGTCTACGCCGCCACCGCCAAGGAGTGAGCAGTTTGCCGCGTTGACGATGCAGTCCGCCTTCATCTTGGTGATATCTCCCTTGGTCACCAGGATCCCGCTGCGGGATGCTCTCTGCACTCTTGCCTCAACGTTCAGGACGCTCGCGATCATCTCCCTTGTGAGAAAGATCGGATTCTTCTCCGGATTGAGAACAATGCCCGCGATGTTGTCAGGAGCCTTATTAGTCCCCGGCGCGTCTGCCGCATACTGCTCCAAAGCCTGCCGGATCGTGGCGGCGAGCGCCGGATCCTTGGCGGACGAGCCGCTCTTATATCTGTTCTCGCTCGTGTAGGCGACCTGCCAGTTCTTGCCGTCCTTTGTCGCGATCAGTTTCATCCTGATCGCCCTCCCCGCAGCTTTCCCGTCAGTTCCGTCAACTCTCACAGGCTGTACCGGAAACAGGACATTTCCCCCTGCATGCATCGCCCTTCTCAGGGCTTCCATACACCGGACCAGCTTTTCTCTGTTTCTGTCAGCCGCAAACTCTTCAAGGCTCTTCTCCAGTTCCTCGCTGCCGGGAAATTTCGGCGCGTTCTTCTGTACGGGAGGAGCCGGTCTGAGAGCTTCCTTCCACGCCTTCATCCTGGCCGGGTCACTCTCTCTGGCTTCGCGGTCCTCCTCGAGTTTTCTGTCGAATCTGTCCAGGACTCCCCGCAGATCATCGGAGAGGCGCTCTCTCGCTTCCCGTTTCAGTTCCTCAGGCACTCCATAGAAAGCCTCCGCCATGCTGCCTGCGATACAGGCCAAAGTGTCAGAGTCGCCGCCCAGGGACACCGCAAGACGGATGACGCTCTCAAAGCTGTCACCCTCCAAAAAGGCAGTGATCGCCTCAGGCACCGTCTCCTGACAGGATTCCACATGATGATAGGAGGGTCTTATCATGTCACAGGTCCTTGTCAGATCATATCCGAACACCTTTGTGACCGTATTTCTGATCTCTTCTTTTGACGCGCCGTGAATCGCCATAAAGATCACGGCAGCCGTCGCCTGGGCACCCTTGATCCCCTCAGGATGATTGTGGGACACCTCCGCCGTCACCGCTGCGATCTGAAGCATTTTCTGCAAGTTCTCCTGGCAGAGCCACGCGGCTGCGGACACCCGCATCGCGCTTCCGTTTCCAAAACTCTTGTAAGGCTTGGGCTCCTCCTCATCCAGCCACATGCTGAAATTGGCCCCGTAGCCCGCGAAGGGATACCTCTTGCCGTATTTCTTCATAGCCTCGATCAGCGACTTCTTCATCGCTGTCTCATCGGCGTCTATGCCGCAGTTCATCAGTCCTTCAGCCACTGCAAGAGTCATGATGCTGTCGTCCGTAAACTCCGACCGCTCCGAAAAGAGTTCAAAATCCGTTGTCTTTATATTATTCTGGTCAAATTCATAGGGACTTCCGATAATATCTCCCAAAACAGCGCCGTACATCAGTATTCTCCTCTCCCAAGAACGTAGCGTCTCACCGCCAGAGCCACTCCGTCATGTTCATTATCTTTTGTCACATAATCAGCTGCCTCGACGACCTCCGGGGCTGAATTCCCCATTGCCACCGACAGACCGGCCGCCTTCATCAGGCCAAGGTCGTTGTTGCCGTCTCCCATAGCCATCACTTCCTCTCTGCGGCATCCGAGCATCTGCGCAAGACTCAGCAGAGCCTCCCCTTTGTCCGCCTCGCTCGATGTGATCTCCAGATCCGTAGGCCAGGGATAAATGATCCTGATCCCGCTGATCCCTCTCACACGTGCAAGGATCCTCTCCTTTTCTTCCGGCGAGGAACACATGATGGAAAGGTTCTCTATTCTCTCTTTACCGCTGAGTTCCTCATACAGGTCCTCTACCGGAATGCGGCTTTTCTCCAGATAGCTCAGCACCGGCGTCCGCTCAAACCGTTTCCAAAGAAGCTTTCTGGTGTTGTGGTCATGGTATCCGTATCCTCCGGCGAAGAATTCCCGGATGACCCCGTCTCCTTCCGCAGCCCTGAGCGTCTTCTCCGCCGTCTCTCTCGCCATACAGCGCTCCCTGATCGGGTATCCCCCGGAGCGGTCTGTCGTGACTGCCCCGTTGGAGGTGATCATATACCTGATAAAGGGAAGTTCCCGGATCTGCTCCGGGATTCCTGACAGCGGGCGTCCGGTGACCGGCACGACGATAACACCGCTTTCCGCTGCCCGCGTCAGCGCCTCCCTGTTTCCTTCTGTAAGCCGTTTGTCCCCGGTCAGCAGTGTGCCGTCCAGGTCCAGTCCGATCATTCTGATCATGTTCCCTGGCTCCTTTGCTCTTTTGCTCAGTATTTATTATTATACCATGCCCTTTCCAAACATGATATAATCCAAATATCTATACGCTACGCGCGTATTGTCTTAACATCAGTAAGAAACGAGTGAAATAAATGGCAGTATTTACTCTCCCTGACACAAGGGATCTTCTTAAATATCATACAAGGTGGAACGATCAGGCCCTCACACCATATATCGAGGATCTGCTCGATCTGTGGGCGGAGAACGATGTCCACGGGGTTCTGGACGTCTGTATGCAGGGACCTATGATGACAAGATTCGGGATCAGGCCCGACGATATGAAGAGCGCCAGCAAGATCATGAAGCTGGAGTCCCTTTACAAATACATCTTCCTGCGCAAGGATATCCAGGTCTACCGCAGCGAAGGGCGTGTCTACATCGATGTTCCCTGGCAGCGCGACCCTGTCTGGCTCGGCGATCTGCTCACCAGCAGAGAATTCTTATCTTCCCAGGGACTGCCCGTAGCGATCGGGATGAATATTTACCGTGAATGTGTGATCCATGAACTGACGGAAATCCCCCATCTTCTGATCGGCGGTAATCCGAGCAGCGGCCTGGATGAGTTTCTGGAGGGAATCCTCTTAAGTCTCCTTGTCAAGCGTACCCCTGATGAGATCGAGCTCTTTCTGTGCTCGTCCGGAAACCTGGGATTTGACAACTATGCGGAACTCCCCTATTGCCATGTGCTCAGTTCGGTCCGCAGCGCCATGTCCATGCTCTCCGAAATGAGTAGGGAGATCGATCTGAGAACGAATCTCCTGGTAAACGCCCGGTGCCGGAACATATTCCAGTACAACGAGCGGGGCGGAGGTCTCCGTCACAGGATCGTCCTGATCACGGAATATCAGCGCCTGTTCAATTCCAACAAACAGGCTGCCATGGCCTATATCCTGCGGATGACGGAATTTGCCGGGCCCTGCGGGATCCACCTGATCCTGGCTTCCTCAAATCCCGCCTGCCTGCGCGGGCTCAGCGAAAGTTTCCCTGCAACGGTCAGTCTCAAAGTGAGGACTCCCCAGGATTCCATCTCACTGCTTGGTCAAAGATGTGCCGAATCCCTTCCCCGCAAAGGCTCCCTGTACTATCTGGACGGCAGTGATCCCGATCCTCAGTACCTGCAGTGCGGGACGATCTCTCCCAGAGAAGTACGGGATGTCATCAACGCGCTCAGAAGCAACTATGTCAATATTAAAAAGCGCTCTATCTTTGATGAGATCGACGAGGAAGAGACGGAGGACAGGAAGCGCCCGTCTTCCAGGAAGCCGAAGATCCCTGTAGACGATTGACCTTTCCGGTCAATTATTAAAATAGTGGATAATGTGGACTAAAATGTGGAAAACATTAGAAAAACTGCAAAAAATCGCCGAGTTTTCTAACAATTGACCACTCCGGTCTGTAAAAAAAGAAACCGCAATGACATTGATCAAATGTCATTGCGGTTTCTTTCGTGGAGATAGCGGGATTCGAACCCGTGACCTCTGCGTTGCGAACGCAGCGCTCTCCCAGCTGAGCTATATCCCCAAACTCGCGGCTGCCCGATTATTATATTCGGACAGCCGTTAATTGTCAAGTATTATCTTTCGCCGCCTTATCTTCTGGGCTGCCTGAGGAAGGACGGGATCTCAACGTTGTCCTGTCTGCTCCTGGAAACGCCTGCAGAAGAAGCAGGTCTTGCGCCGGAGCTGCTTCTTGCGCCCTGTGAGCTGCTGCTCCTCTGGCCGGAGCTCTTGTAGGAAGACGCCTGGCTGCTGCCCTTGCGGGAATTCTGTGCACTGAACGGATAATTATTGTTCATAGGAACCGTATCCTTGCTGCCGATGCCGGTAGCGATGACTGTAACGTCACAGGAATCCGTGTTGCTGTCGTCATACATAGCGCCGAAGATGATATTGACATCATCGCCCGCCTGATCCTGAACATAACTTGCCGCGTCGGAAGCATCTGCCAGGGAGATATCGCCGGAGATATTGATGATGACATCGGTAGCGCCGCTCACAGTGGTCTCCAGAAGCGGGGATTCGACTGCCATCTTCACAGCGTCTGTTGCCTTTGTCTCGCCCTTGCCGTATCCGATACCGATATGCGCAACGCCCTTGTCTCTCATAACAGTCTGTACGTCTGCAAAGTCCAGATTGATGATGGAAGGAACATTGATCAGATCCGTGATACCCTGTACGGACTGCTGAAGAACTTCGTCCGCTTTCTTGAGTGCCTCGGGAAGAGTTGTCCTGCGGTCCATGATCTCAAGAAGTCTGTCATTAGGGATCACGATCAGAGTATCGACGTTTTCCTTGATATTCTCGATACCAACGAGAGCTCTCTGCATGCGGCTCTTAGCCTCAAAGCTGAAAGGCTTTGTCACTACGCCGACAGTGAGGATGCCCATTTCCTTCGCGATCCTGGCAACGACGGGAGCCGCACCGGTTCCTGTACCGCCGCCCATGCCGCAGGTAACGAATACCATGTCCGCGCCCTTGAAAGCCTGTGCGATCTCATCAGCGCTCTCTTCCGCTGCCTTCTGGCCAACCTCCGGATTCGCGCCTGCGCCAAGTCCCTTCGTCAGCTTCTCACCGATCTGCAGGAGTCTGGGAGCTCTGCAAAGGTTCAGAGCCTGAACATCGGTATTGACTCCGATGAATTCCACACCTATAACATCTACATCCACCATTCGGTTAACAGCGTTGTTGCCTGCACCGCCAACGCCAACGACTATAATCTTGCAAGCCGGTTCCGTATCATTTGTCTTGATTTCCAGCACGGTTGGCCCCTCCTTATTCTAAAAAAATAATAACCACGTAAATAATAATACAATCGAACACTGAAATAATCAATGGATGTTTATTTTTTTTTACAAAATTATTTCAAGATAATATTTTCGTCTGCCGAAGTATAATTTGTAAGGTTGATCGTCCCGCTTCGCCCTTCAAGATATGGATAGATCTGGGCGATCTTCGATATTTTGAGTTCAAAATCGGTCTTTCCGAGCTGTACCTTGATCCGGTCGAAGTAGATAACGATATTTCCGATCTTTGTCAGCGCGACACAGTCCGCTTTCAGATCATACTTTTTGAGTGTCTGAAGGACCTCCAGCACCATGGCCAGGCCGCTCTCGTTGTCAGCCGCCATTTTTTGTCCCTTTTCCGCCTCCGTGACAGAGATCCCCGTCACAAAAGTGGCGTTTTTGAGCACCAGCGGGGTGGTCTCCTTAATGATCCCGTCCGGCGAAAAATAAAGATTTCTTCCGGTATAGGGAATGAATCCGCCTATATCCATGTCCTTGACGGTAATGCGGATCGCGTCATAGGACGCCAGGCTCACTTTGACCTCCTCCTCAAAAGGGATCTGCGGCGCGAATGGCGTCATATACAGCGCTGTCAGAAAGACAGAATTATGGCGGAGCAGAGAGTCGTCACTGATCACCCGCTCCGCGATCTCTTCGCTGGTATACAGGGAATTGCCGCTGACATACACTTTCCTTACGGTACATCCAAAGCCGAGCCCGCAGACCACTGCCGCAATGACCGCGCTGACAAGCAGGAACAAAAGCCATGCTCTGAGGCTCTCGGTTTCTTCCTCGTCTTCTTCGTCTTCCTCGTACTCGTCGTCCTCGTCCTCGTCGTAATCCTCGTCGTCCTCCTCGGCAGAAGTCTTCTCCGTCTTAGGAGTAAAAGGCACCACCTTCTCGGCAGCAGAGGATTTCTTTTCTTCGCCGCCGGTATCTCCTGCATCCGGAGCCTTTTCATCCGGAGCCTCTTTGTCTGGAGTCTCTTTATCCGGAATTTCTGCGTTCGGAGTCTCTTTATCCGGAATCTCCGCATCCGGAGTCTCTTCATCCGGAATTTCTGTGGCGGAAGTCTCCGCTGTCACAGACTCCGAAGCCTCATCCGCAGCGCCCTCGGACTTTTTGTCCTCTGACTCTTCCTGCACTGTATCACCCGGGGCTTCGATCGGGGCGCTGTCAGTTTTTTCCATATTCTCTTTCTTTTCTTCAGGTTCTGCCGTCTGCCCCATAGTCCTCCGAGTTTATAATTCTATGTTTTTCTTATCAGCTTTCCATCCGCCGAAGTTCCTCTTCCCGCAGCCCTCTCGCGACGCTTAAGACGATTCCGATCTCACTTAGCAGAAAGAAGACGGACGATCCGCCGTAACTGATAAAGGGAAGTGTCACGCCTGTGTTAGGGATCGAGTTGGTAACGACTGCGATATTGAGGATCACCTGCACGGAAATGTGGGTGATCACGCCGACAACCAGCATTCCTCCATAAAAATCGTCCGCGCTGTTCGCGATCACCATAAATCTCCAGAGCAGGAGCACAAACATGAGCATGATGCTGATCGCGCCAAAGAGACCCAGTTCCTCGCAGATGATCGAAAAGATCATATCATTCTGAGCCTCGGGAATAAATCCGAGTTTCTGCATACTTTGGCCCAGTCCCTTCCCGAAGATTCCTCCTGAGCCGATCGCATAGAGCGCCTGTATGGTCTGGTATCCTTTTCCGCTGGCATAAGCCTGCGGATCCAGCCAGGCCAGGATTCGCTCTCCTCTGAATCCGAGGGAATTTGTATCTGAAGTATTGACGATCACAATGACCAGCACCCCGGCCAGCACTATGACCACTGCGCCAAGCACAAAGTATTTAAGGTAGTCCGGTGCGGCCACAAAGCACATTCCATATACGATCGCCACAACAATGATCGCTGAACTCAGGTTATCAGTGATCCTCCACAGCATGATCGCGACCAAAGTTCCGGGGATCATTGTAAAGATAAATCCCCGCAGTGTGCGCAGATTTTTCCTTCCCAGCCTTTCGATCAGCATAGCGCTGAAGATGATAACGCCGATCTTTGCCACCTCTGCAGGCTGCAGCTGCATGGGAAGACCGGGAATTCGGATCCATCTCTTGGCTCCGTTGACCTCCATGCCGAACGGAATGACCAGAAGGATCAGTCCGATCGAGACAAAATAGGCCAGAACGGAAAGCTTTTTCCACATTGTGTAGGGCACCGTAGAGACCCAGGTCATCAGTACCAGTCCGAAGATCGTAAAGACCAGCTGTCTTTTCAGATAGTAGGCTGAGTCACCGTGATCGACACTCGCCTCATAGGAACTCGCCGAGTAAAGCATGACCAGTCCAAAGGCCAGAAGAAAAAGTACAATGAAAAGAAGACTGTAATCAAGCAGTCCTCTTCTCCTACCAAATCTTTCTCTTATTCTGTCACTTATACTGCCAAAAAATCTAACCATTATAATACAGCGCTTTCTCTATTTTGACTACACAAATTTCAGGCCCAGATTCCCAGAAGTGCAGCTGCGCACAAAATCACTGTAACGATCGTAAAAACGGCGACCACCTTCACCTCTGACCATCCGCCCAGTTCAAAGTGATGGTGGATGGGTGCCATTCGGAAGATCCTCTTCCCGTGCGTCATCTTAAAATATCCTACCTGCATGATCACGGACAGCACTTCGATGAAATAAATGAATCCGACCATCGGAATAAAAAGCGGCAGCTGCAGCAGGTAAGCCATTGCAGTTACAAATCCGCCAAGAGCCAGGGACCCTGTGTCTCCCATAAAGACCTTCGCGGGATTCGCGTTGTAAATTAGAAATCCCAAAAGCGCGCCGATCATCGCGCCTCCGGCTGCAGCCGCTCCGGAACCGGAAAAAGCCGCGGCAATTGTAAAGAATAATGCCGTCGCGACCGTTACGCAGCTGGCAAGCCCGTCAACGCCGTCCGTAAAGTTCGTCCCGTTGACAGTAGCAACGGATATGAACAGGAAGGCGGGAATATTAAGCAGTTTCAGATCCAGGTACAAACCGGGCGCAAACGGCACTTTCATCGTGAGCGGGATCGCGTTGATCTTTGTGATATAGAGCGCAAACAGGAGCGCGATCACGATCTGAAGCGCCATTTTCTGCTTGGCGCTCAGGCCGTCCGACTTTTTCTTTACTACTTTGAGGTAGTCGTCAATGAAACCGACCAGGCCGAATCCGATCGAGAGGATCAGCACCGGGATCACTTCGGCGCTTCCTGTACCGGGCAGAAAACAGGCGATGATACAGGCGGCCGCAAGTCCGAGCAGGATCATGATCCCGCCCATATTGGGCGTGCCGGTTTTGCTGAGGTGGCTCTGAGGCCCGTCCGTTCTCTCCGTCTGACCGGCCTTGACCCTGCGCAGAAACGGGATCAGGTATCTTCCCGAGACCGCGCTCACCGCAAATCCTGCAAGCAGGGGTACAACAATATTGACAAATACCATTCCGCTGCGCATAACTTTCGTTTATTCCTTCCTTATAAGCGTCCGGCACCTGTTACTGGTAGGGTTCGCCCAAATCCCACTTGTCCGAGGGTTCGTCTCCCGTATAAGTGACCTCAAGCCCCCATTCTTCAAGTTCTTCTCTCTCAGCGTCCGTGACAGGCTCCGACATATAGATTCCCATGTAAGGGAGCACTTCCGTAAAGATATTCCTGACGATCTCCGTCGCGAAAGTAGGATCGTCCTGCCCGTCGACATTCGGTCTGTCCACTACGACATAGCAGGCGATCTGCGGATCTTCCGCCGGCGCGTATCCGATGAAAGAGACTACATATTCGCCGTTATCGCGGGGAAGCGTCTCCGCGGTACCGGTCTTTCCTCCGATCCTGTATCCGGCAGGCCTGGCGGAAAAACCTGTTCCGTTGTGCCCTTCAACGACCTGGATCGTATACTCCCGGATCAGTTCACTCGTCGATTCCGAGACAGTTTTCTTTAATACCCTGGGCTCGATCGTCTTGAGCGTCACGCCCGACGGGCTCGTGATCTTCTTTACGACATGAGGTTCATAGTAATTGCCGCCGTTGATCAGGGAACAGAAGCCGGCCGCCAGCTGGATCATGGTGCAGTCAAAATTCTGTCCGAACGAATTCGTCGCCAGCATAGAGTCCGTCATCGTAGAATCAGAGACAAACTGGTCAGTCCTGGCCTCATCTGCGAGATCGATCCCGGTCTTGAGGCCGAAGTTGTACACATTCTGGAACTTGGTAAAGAACTCCTTGCCGATCTTCTCGGCCATCTGCATCAGACATACATTGCAGGACCACTCCACTGCCTGTCCCACAGTGAACCATCCGTCACCGTCCACATTGTGGCATTTGATCTTGAAGCCGTCGATCATCAGATATCCGCCGCAGAAATACATATCATCCGGGCTCACTGTTCCGGTGTCAAGTCCCATCGCGACCGTGAACGGCTTTGCCGTGGATCCCGGTTCGTAATAGTCGCTGATGCAGAAATTCCGCCACAGCGCGTTCAGATACCTCGGTTTATCCTCTTCCGACATCAAAAGGATATCTTTATAGGAAAGATACGCGTCCGTCGGCTCGTCGTTCGCGTCCAGTTTGGGCATTCCCCACAGGGCCGCCAGATCAGACGGGTGATTCAGGTCAAAAAAGGGCGTGCCCGCCATCGCGAGAATCTCGCCGCTGTTGACGTCCATAACAATGCAGCCGACATTATTGCTGCCCAGGCCCTCGTGCTCCAGACTTCTGTATTCATCATTGTGCTTCTGCAGATATTTCTGAACAATACTCTGAATGTTCGCGTCCAGAGTGAGAATAAGGTTGTTGCCGTCCTTCGCCTCGATCATGGTCTCTTCCATATTGAGCGCGTCGTCCAAATAACCGTATTTCCTGCCGATCGTTCCGTTGAGCGTATCATTGTAATACTCCTCAAGACCGCCGGTCCCGACATTGCCGCTTCCCGAAAAACCCAGGACATCACAGGCCAGTTCGTTGTGAGGATAGATCCTCGAATAGCCGCTCTCGAACCAGATTCCTTTTATATTGCTGTATACTCTCTGCGCGGCGGGAACATTCGCCTTTTTTTCCGCGGCAATACCTTTCTCAACTTCCTCCAGGTAATCCTTCCTGTCCTGATAGCTGAGGTTCTTGAGTGCGATATAATACTGCGAGGAGGCATGATTCGTGATATATTCCCTGATCCGGCTTCTGTTGACGCCCAGTTTCTCGAGCGCGTCCAGAGTGGGTTCCATATAGATATCCTTCTCCAGGATCGCCTTCGAATCCACGATCACATTATAGACCAGCTGGCTGTCCGCAAGAACCGTCCCGTTGCAGTCTATGATCTTTCCCCTCTTGAAGGGGATGATCTGATTTGCATAGGCCTGCTGGGAAAGGACCTGCATGGAGTACGCCTGCCCGTTGTCCCTGTTGACAAGGAATAATCTTACCCCTAATCCGATGAAAGCCAGCAGTACTATGGCTAATAGTACTACCAGCTTTCTCTGCATACTAATAGTGAATCGTTTTATTCCCCCGCGAGTATTCTTTCCATCTACTACTCTGTTTTTTCTCACTTTGATTCCTTCAATCCGTAAATGACCTTGGGCAGTACCTTCTGCCCTCTCAGTTATCCAAATCGGCGACCTGATGGACTAAGTCGCCTTTGGTCTCTGAGTATATCACAATCTGGTCCTGATTGGCATACTTCATTCCAAATTCATCAATTGCGATCCTTCTGATCTCTTCGAGGTCTACGTTTCCGACGATCTCATTGTATACCTCATTGTTGGAAGCGCGGAGCTCGTTGAGCTGGGACTCCAGCGAAGAGATCTGCTTGTTCGTGTCGGAAATGTCCGCTTTCAGTTTAATATACCCCACAAGACACAGCGTGAGCACCGTCACGAGAAAAGCCAGAAACATCGCGTATCTCAGGTTCATCTGTATGGCGTGTTCCCGGCTTCTGCGGGCCACCATTCTCAGATCGGCTTTGCTTCTGTGGGCTTCCTCCTGGGAGGTCTCCGACCAGAAATCATCCGGGGCCGCGTTGCCGTTGATAAAGGTCTGCCTGTCTCCGGCAAAGGAGCCGTGATACATGCTGTCGCCATTTCTGTTATTCTTCCTGTTACGGTTTGATCCCCTTGCAGCTCTGACCATGTCCGCCTCCAATTGTTCTTATGTTCGTTAATTCCGTACTGATTTATTATTTTTTCTCAAATACGCGCAGCTTCGCACTGGCTGAGCGTCTGTTCGCGTTCAATTCCTCCGCGCCCGGCGCGATCGCCTTGCGGGTGACCACTCTTCCCTTCGATTTCCTTCCGCATACGCAGACCGGAAACTCCGGAGGACAGATGCAGGGCTTCTCGTTCCGCTTAAACGCGTTCTTGACAATGCGGTCCTCCAGCGAATGGAAAGTGATCACGCACAGCCGTCCTCCCGGACTGAGCAGGTCGATCATCGTATCCAGCGAATCCCTGAGCACATCCAGTTCTCTGTTGCAGGCGATGCGGATCGCCTGGAATGTCCTCTTGTCAGGATTGCCGCCCTTCTCTCTCATCTTCGCGGGAATCGACGCCCTGACCACCTCACTGAGATCCCCCGTGGTCTCGAGGGGACTCTTCTCCCGTCTGCGGACAATGTTCGCTGCGATTCTTCCGGCGCACCGCTCTTCTCCGTATTCTCTGAGGATCCTTGCGATCTCCTCCTGCGGCCAGGTATTGACGATCTCTCTGGCAGTAAGTGAACTGCTCTGATCCATCCTCATATCCAAGGGCGCGTCTGTCCTGTATGTAAATCCTCTCTCGGGATTGTCCAGCTGGTAGGAGGACACCCCGAGATCCAGAAGGATGCCGTCCACCTCTCTGACGGAGAGATCTTCGAGCACCTCTTTTATGTGTTCATAATTGTCATGTACGATCGTCACCTGATCCCCGAAGCAGCTGAGCCGCTCTCCGGCTGCCCGGATGGCGTCCGTATCCTGATCGATGCCGATCAGCCTTCCTCCGGATGTGAGCCTTTCCAGAATATGGAAAGAATGACCTCCGCCTCCGAGGGTCCCGTCTACATATATTCCGTCCGGCCTGATCGCCAGATTATCCAGAACTTCTTTCAGAAGCACTGATGTGTGTTCAAATTTCAAATCCGTTCCCCAGCATCTCTTCTGCTATATCGTTGATCTCGTCGCTGGACATATTCTCTTCCCAGGATCCGCGGCTCCAGATCTCGATCCTGGAACCCACACCCACAAGCACAACATCCTTGTCGATCCCCGCGGCTTCCCTGAGGTTTCCCGGGATCAGGACACGTCCCTGCTTGTCAGGTTCCGCCTCATTGGCGCCGGAAAGGAAAAAACGCACCAGCTGTCTCTGTTTCCTGACATTATAGGGGAGGCTGTTCAGGCGGGAGACAAACTTCTCCCAGTCCTCCATTGTATAAATGCACAGACAGGGATCCAGGCTTCGCGTGATCACAAACCT
The DNA here is from genome assembly GCA_902781325.1 of uncultured Lachnospiraceae bacterium. Classification (GTDB taxonomy): domain Bacteria; phylum Bacillota; class Clostridia; order Lachnospirales; family Lachnospiraceae; genus CAG-791. The sequence continues at coordinate 1,897 of CACZJD010000030.1, read as the reverse complement.
GTCCCCTAAGGCCTCTCTGAACTTGGACGGAATGATCAGTCTCCCCTTGCCGTCAAGAGAATGACTGTATTCTCCCATGAACATGTTGCACTTCCCTCCACTTTGCACCACTTTATTACACAATCATACCAAGCGGCCTGCTCTTTTTCAATAGTTCGAAAAAAAATAAAGCGTACACAAAACAGAGGGTACCTTTCAGCCCCATTCACAAAATTCCCTGCAGCTCTTCCCGCCGCGGGATCTTATCCGTTCTCTCACAGCCTTCCCGGCGCGCCAAAGTCAGTTCGCGCTGCCCGTTCCTGCCTTCTCCCTGCTTGCGATCCTGAGCCGGATGATCAGTTCCGCACAGATCGCGGCCGCCGCCATGGCCAGCCCCAGTACCAGGGAAACCGGTATCGTCGTCCCTGTTATGTAGAGCTGATCGGTCCTGATCGACTCGATCAAAGCTCTCCCGATCCCGTACCCGGCAAAATACAGAAGGGCGATCTCCCCGTCAAACTTCTTGTGTTCAAGATAGAGCAGCAAAAAGATCAGGATCGCAAGATTCCACATTCCCTCATAAAGAAATGTGGGATGCACCTGTATATAATTCGTTCCTTCCGTCATGTGGGCGGCGATCGACGCAGAGATGTCCCGCTCTCTCACCATGCTGACAGGGATCCTCATGGCCAGAAGATTATTCGTATATTCTCCGAAGACTTCCCGGTTGAAGAAATTCCCCCACCTGCCCATGATCTGTCCGACCAGCAGTCCGTACATCACAAAATCAAGTATCAAAGGGAATTTGAGTTTCTTAACCTTGCAATAGATATAAATTGTGAGCACGCCGGCAATGATACCGCCATAAATGGCCAGCCCGCCGCCCCGCAGGTTAAGGATCTGGATGGGATCGTCTTTGTAGTAGTCCCACATAAAGATCACATAGTAGATCCTGGCCCCGATTATACCGATGATGAGCAGAGGAGCCGCCAGGTCCCAGATCACATCCGGGTCATTCCCCGTCTTCTTCGCGATCCTCGCCGACAGTGTCAGTCCCAGGATCATCCCCAGGCCGATCACAATGCCGTAGAGCGCGATGCCGAAATTGCCTATCATGATGGTCTTAGGGACATTTCTCAGGTAGATCCCAAGGTTCGGAAACGCTATATCCATATCTCCCATCATATCCGCCATATTTCTGTCCAGACTCCTTCGCTATTTTATATTTCTTGTACTATGATAGCACAAGATTATGCAGTTAGCGGATTTTTCTATTCTAAAAATTTGCTAAATTTTGCCCCGGATTTCTCCTGATTTTCTACTCCGCTGCAGATGAATTAAGATTGACAGGCCACAATTTATGGTGCCTTCCGCTGAATGATGCCAAAATATAGATTCTCTTCTCCGGTTTGAACAAGTCAACGGTAAAATCCGACAATTACCCGAAATTTCCGACACTTTTCCGTCGCCTTCTCCGCCCCTTCTAAAAAGACAAAAAAAAGCCCCGCCGGCTAAGCCGGCAGGGCTGCTGAGTCATATATATTTTTTCTCAGACATTGAACCTGAAGAGGATCACGTCTCCGTCCTTGACGATATAGTCCTTGCCCTCGATCCCGACAAGTCCCTTTTCGCGGGCAGCCGAGAGGGAGCCGAGTTCCAGAAGCACTTTGTAGTTGACGACTTCGGCCTTGATAAAGCCCCGCTCGAAATCCGAGTGGATCTTTCCGGCTGCCTGAGGCGCCTTGGTGCCGATCTTGATGGTCCAGGCCCTGGTCTCATCCTCTCCCGCTGTAAGGAAGCTCATAAGGCCCAGTGTACGGTAGCTGGCGCTGATCAGTTTGTCGAGGCCTGCCTCTGTCACGCCAAGATCCTCCAGGAACATGGCGCGCTCATCGTCGTCGAGCTCAGCAATCTCTGC